>CANREH010000033.1 GCA_947629585.1 uncultured Lachnospiraceae bacterium
TTGTCATCACTTTCTGATAATACAATAGCATAAACCATGACAAAATGGAATTCCTAAAATCATGCGTTTACCCTACTGATTTCAATTATAAATTTATTGTTAATGAACGGCTCCGCACAGATTCTGATAGGAAAGTATGCCTGCGGACAGAGACCCGGGAGTTTGAGAGCTTTTCTTCTTTTTCTTGAAATTTTCTTATTTTGGATTAAAATGTAAAAGAAAGCAAAGGAAAAAGTATAAGCAAATTTTTGTGAATTGCAAAAGGAAGATGAAAGAGATTATCAGGGAAAAGTGCCCAGGGAGGACAGTCAGCATATGAAAACAGTAATTATGGCAGGAGGAAAGGGAACGCGCATTTCCTCTATCGCTTCGGATATTCCAAAACCGATGATAAAGATTGATGGTGTTCCTGTTTTGGAACATGAAATCAGGATGTTAAAGGATCAGGGTTTTACGGATTTGATCATTACGGTGTCTCATCTTGGCTCTGTGATTATGGATTATTTTGGGGACGGAAGTAAATTTGACGTGTCGATTGAGTATTTTAATGAAACTGTCCCGCTTGGGAATGCCGGGGCTCTTTTTAAGTTAAGGGATCGGCTGACGGAGGATTTTCTTCTGCTGAATGCGGATGCAATTTTTGATGTGGATTTCAGGCGTATGCTGGATTTCCACAAATCTCATGATGGGCTGGTGACGTTGTTTACCCACCCGAACAGCCATCCGTATGACAGTGGGCTTTTACTTGCGGATGATAATGGGGCAGTCAGGAAATGGCTTACAAAAGAGGATGACAGGCCGCTCTATTATAAGAACCGTGTGAATGCCGGGCTCCATATCATTAACCCCAAAGTGCTTGATATGGCTGCTGTGGACGTAGAAAAAATAGGGACAGAGGATGCTCAGGGAAAGGTTTTTAAGGTTGATCTTGACCGACAGCTTTTGAAGCCGTTAGCGGGTACGGGGAAGATGTTCTGTTATGACAGCCCGGAGTATGTGAAGGACATGGGGACGCCGGAGCGGTTTTATGCCGTGCAGGAGGATTTCCTGTCAGGGAAAATACGGGGAAAGAATCTTAAAAACCGGCAGAAAGCGGTTTTTCTGGATCGGGACGGCACGATCAATCAATATGTGGGATTTTTAAGAAATATTTCTGATTTTGAATTAATAGACGGCGTGGCGGAAGCAGTCAGGAAAATCAATGCTTCCGGATATCTCTGTATTGTGGTTACGAACCAGCCGGTAATTGCAAGGGGCGAGGTCACGGCAGAGGAGCTTAAGGAAATCCATAACAAAATGGAAACTTTGCTTGGGATGGAAGGCGCTTATATCGACGGGCTTTATTATTGTCCGCACCATCCGCATAAAGGATATGAAGGAGAAGTTCCTGAGCTTAAGATTGACTGTGACTGCAGGAAACCGAAGCCGGGGATGCTTTTTAAAGCGGCGGAAGAATTTCATATTGATTTAGGCAGGAGCTGGATGATCGGGGACGGGGAAAATGACGTAAAAGCCGGGAAAAATGCGGGCTGTAAGACATGTCTTATCGGGGAGCATCAGGAGGATTTCGGGCAGGATTTGAGCGCCGTTAATTTGCTGCAGGCTGTCGGGGAAATTTTAAGGCAGGAGTAGTTTTGTTGAAAATATATAAATTTTACAATGTCCGGCATGGAAGTTTGCTGGCTGAACGGTTGCGAAAGTTACCGTTACTGATGGAATAACATCCGTTTCCCGAAGCTGTTCCGATACTGCGTCGGCGTAAGCCCGGTGTTTTTTTTGAAACAGGAAGAGAAATTGTGGGTGTCCTGGAAGCCGATGCTGTAAGCAATTTGGGAAACAGGATCGTTGGTATCAGAAAGAAGCGCTTTGGCGAGCTCTATTTTCTGGCTGATAATATAGGTTTTTAAAGAAATTCCCGAAAAATCTTTAAACATTGTGGTAAGGTAGCGGGGATTGTACCCGTAATAGTCAGCGATCTGCTCCACAAAGATTGGCTCGCCGATATGCCAGGAAATATAGTCAATGATATCGGTATAAAGCTGTTCCTTATTTCGTTTGGGAATGCAGGTATTTTTTACGCGGTTAAGGACAGGGGCGCTGTTTTCCGTATCAGGAAGGGAAAACTGCTGCTGGCAGAAAAGCTCCCAGAGTATGGCCGTGACGCAGGTATCGTTGTAGCTTTTGTTGTGGAAACGGCGTTCCGCGTCCTGTAATTGTTTCAGCAGGATTACCAGGCGTTCCGGCATGGCAGGCTTCCCTGCCTGCAAAAGACGCAGATAGCGGTAGCGCGTCTGTCCGTTGGCGCAGACGTAAGTATCCGAGGGTATGGCGCTGGGATCGGGGAAGATAACTTCGCCTTCATTCTGGGCGAAATGCATCCAGTAAAAATGGCAGGAGGAAGGCCGGGAGCCGCGCTGCAGGGTAAGGGGAGGGGCTAAAAGGTAGCTCCCCTGTTCCACCGTAAATTCTTCGTCATCAATGCAGAGGTATAAAATTCCCTTGGTGACAATCATCAGTTCATAATCGTATAATGTGCGTCTTAAATGGCTCCATTCCGCATTGGGGGATTCAAATTTTCCGGTCCAGTTATAAATCAGCGGTTTTTCGATATCAAAAATAAATTCTCTCAAATGGAAACTCCTTATAATTTATTGAAATAATCAAACCAGGCAGCTAAGATTCTTGCCCTGTTCTGTAAAATATATCTGGAAATTTTTTTTAGATCCTTAACAGCTTTGTTATAACATAAATTTCCTTTTGGGTACATAGTAAAAATTGGACATATTTTTGAACCGAATTTATGCAATCTGCATAGTAAAGTGCATTGACAAGGCGGAAGGGGTATGGTAGAGTTGTTAAAGAAACTACGTTGAATTGTTATGAAATAGGATTTGAAAAATGGGGGCTGAAAGATGGAGAATGAGAACATAAGAAAGCGTTTATCAGAACTTCGCAGATATATGGAGGAAAAAAAGATAGACGCCGTTTATATCCCGACAGCGGATTTTCACGGCTCGGAATATGTCGGAGCGTTTTTCCGGTGCCGGGAGTTTTTTTCCGGCTTCACCGGATCGGCGGGAACGCTTGTGGTTATGCAGGATCAGGCAGGGCTTTGGACGGACGGCAGATATTTTCTGCAGGCGGAAGATCAGCTTTTGGGAACAGGAATTACGCTTTATAAAATGCAGCAGCCTTCGGTTCCTACAGTCAGGGAATTTTTGAAAAATACATTGCAGGAAGGACAGACGCTTGCCCTGGACGGAAGGACGATCAGTTTCGGAGAAGCAGGCGGGCTGGCTGCTGATCTGGAGAAAAAAGGAATTCGTGTCTGCATGGAGGAAGATCCCGCAGGGACGGTATGGGAACGGATTGGCGGCAGGGCAGGGATGTCCGGGGAACCGGTTTGGGAGCTTTCCGAGGCT
Source organism: uncultured Lachnospiraceae bacterium (assembly GCA_947629585.1). Taxonomy (GTDB): domain Bacteria; phylum Bacillota; class Clostridia; order Lachnospirales; family Lachnospiraceae; genus MGBC100174. The sequence continues at coordinate 3,423 of CANREH010000033.1, forward strand.
TACTGCGGAGAAGCAAGGAAGGATAAGCTTGCCAGAATCAGGAATGCCATGCAGGAGCAGAAAGCGGATTTTCTGCTGGTATCCTCGCTGGACGATATTGCATGGATGTTGAATCTTCGCGGGAATGATATTCCATGCGTCCCGGTCTTTTTGGCGTATGCCCTGATAGGAAAAGAGGAACTGCGGTTATATGTTTCGGGAAAATTTTCCGAAGAACTGACAGAACAGCTTGCAGAAGAACAAATCCGGCTGTTTCCGTATGATCAGATTTATGAAGAACTATCAAATTTAGGAGAAAATGAAAGTATCTGGTGCGATCATCTGCGTACCAATGCGGCTTTGATGAAGCGGATTCCAGCGCATTGTACGGTGATAAAAAAGCAGCTTCCGACTATTTTAATGAAGGCGGTTAAAAATCCGGTGGAAATAGAGCAGGAGCGGAAGGCACATTTATATGACGGGATTGCTTTCTGTAAATTTTTGTACTGGCTGAAACGGCAGAAATTGGAAGATGGAAATGGAGAGGGGAAAGAAGGAAAGTCTCTCACGGAAATTTCTGTTTCAGAAAAACTGGAGGAGTTCCGGAAACGGCAAAAGACTTATATAGAGCCAAGCTTTGAGCCGATTTCCGCCTATGCGGAGCATGGGGCCATTGTGCATTATTCAGCGACGGAAGAAAACAATGTTGTTTTACGGAAGGAAAATTTTCTGTTAATGGATACCGGGGCGCATTATCTGGAAGGAACAACGGATATTACCAGAACGATTGCATTAGGGGAACTGACAAGAGAGCAGAAGCAGCATTATACCGCCGTTTTGAGGGGAAATTTAGCGCTGGGGGCGGCGAAGTTTCTGCATGGCTGCTGCGGCGTCAACCTGGATGTGCTTGCCAGAAGCCCGCTGTGGGAGCTGGGGCTTGACTTTAACCACGGCACCGGGCATGGCGTCGGCTATCTGTTAAATGTCCATGAGGAGCCGAACAATATCCGCATGAATGCCCGTGCAAGAAACAGCAGGACAACGCTGGAGGAGGGCATGATTACCTCCAATGAGCCGGGCGTGTACCTTGCCGGGAAATATGGAATCCGCCTGGAAAATCTGATTTTATGCAAAAAAGCCGGGCAAACGGAATACGGGCAGTTCATGGAATTTGAAACCCTGACATTGGTGCCGTTTGAAAGAGAAGCCATCCTGCCGGAAATGATGAGCGAAAAAGAAAAAATGTGGTTAAATCAATACCATAAAACCGTGTATGAGAAAATATCCCCGTATCTGGAAAGCGGGGAGAGGGAGTGGCTTAGGGAAGCGACAAAAGAGATATGATGGACTGTCAATAACAGATTCAAAAAATACTTGACAATTTATATACAACTGTATAAAATTATATTATACAGTTGTATTTTAAAGAAGGCTCTGTACAGCCAGTGTTATCAAAGAAGGAGCAAAAAATGAGAACGTGGAAAAAATGAAGAAGGGACTGTGGAAATTCCAAAAGAGGAAGACAGTTATCAGATGAAAACTGTTTTGCTGGACGGGCTGAAGGAAGCATGGTCGTTCCGGCAGGTTTCGGACGGTTTTTATGTAGCGGGAAAGAAATCCGGCTCTGGTTCCGTTCTGTTTGGGCTTGACAAGAAAGGAAAAGTACGTAAGGAGATTTCTCTTTCCATAGAAGGAAATGTTTATTCCATAGAGGATTTCCGGATGGAAGAGGATGGCAGTATCTCCTGCCTTGTGGTGACGGCTGCGGAGGATGATAACGGGCTGTCCCATGCCATATCCTGTATCCGTTTTGGCCAGGATGGAAAACCGGTTTCCAGTACAGCGCTGCCGTTTCCGGATGGAGAGGCTGCATTGGTTTCCGATGGTATTTTTACAGAAAGCGGCATCTGTATTCTGGCAGGAAATGACATCTGTTTCTTTAACGGGGAGGGGAAGCTCTTATGGCGGAAAGGCAGGCGGGGAAACTTCCTCGGGCTTTTAGACGGCAGCATTTACCTAGTATCCACAGAAACAACAGGGAGCTCTTTTCGGCAGATGGAAGCAGCGGGAAAGGAAAGAAGGAACTACCGGGCGGGGATACTGCCTGCTGGTATTTCTGCATCATGGAAAGGAAGCGGGTATGATCTGGAAGCGGTAAATTCGGACGGCATTTATGGCTATTCCTTCCAGAGCCAGAAGATGACAAGGCTTTTATCGTGGCTGGAACAGGATGTTGTCATTGAGGATAACAGTATTTACGGGTTTTCCTGCCTGGGGGATGGAAAGTATGCCCTGCTTATGGATGCCAATCCCGGTATCTGTATTTCTTTGGTTTCCAAAAGTGGACAGGAAAAACAAACCAGGAAAGGGCTGGCCCTGTTTTTTGATGATTCCCAGAATTATTCGGCTAATTTAAAGCTTGCCGTGGCAGAATGGAACAAGGAGCATGAAAACTGCCGGATTACGGCGGAAGCTAAGACCCGGCAGGAGCTGGCACTGGAGATTGTTTCGGGAAATTCCCCGGATATCCTCGCAGGATCGGTATTTTTGTTCAGCGATTTGGCGCAAAAGGGATGTTTTGCAGACTGGTATGGGTTAATGGAACATGATCCGGCCGGCATCCAGAAAAGCGATCTGGAGGATCACATCAGGGAGCTTTATGAAGCAGAGGATGGGAAACTGTATTATTTTCCGGCATATTACAGTGTTATGTTCTATGGAGCTGATGCCAAAGATGTGAAAGAGAAGACAAGATGGTCTTTGTCCGATATGGACGCTTGCCTGGAAAGAAAAGAAAATCCTGTTCCTGCGACAGACTTTGGCTTTGGAATTTATGGCATTGCTTTAACGAAAGCACAATTTTTTGGAAAAATGCTGTCTTACAGTTTTTGGGATTATTATGATAAAGACGGCCTGAAGATAAAAAATCTTCGGGAGCTTGCCGCCTTTACAGAACGCTGGTGGACAGAGGACATAGAAAAAACGCCCCTTCTGTCTATGGGGGCTTCAGCAGTAAAAGAGTCTCTTGCGCTTATGAAAGAGCTTTATGGAAAAGATTATCGTTTAATTGGCTTTCCCTGCGAAGAAGGCAGCGGCGTCTCCATAAGCCCGGGCTGTAAATTTGCCATTACCAAAAAAGTGGAGGATAAGGCGGAGGCGTGGGAATTTGTCCGGTCATTTTTTACGTATGAAGCGCAGTCGGAACATGGCGGTATTCATCATGATAACCCGTACTGCATGATTCTTGATGATGTTTTTCCTGTCCGAAAGGATGCTTTTGAGAACATTTGGCAGGATATGATTGACAATAGCAATACGGACATAAAGGATTTAACAGAAGAGGACTTTGCCATGGCAGAGAGGTATGTCCTGAGTGCTGATCGGACGGATGATTACCTGGGAGATTATTATGACGTGTATGATATCATCTGGGAGGAAATGCAGGCGTATTACAGCGGAGATCAGGATTTGGAGAAAACGATCGATATTATGAAAAACAGGGTCGGGCTGTACACAAAGGAAAAAAAGTAAGGGGAAGTATGATGCCGGGAACAGCCTGATATCTTAATTATTCCGAAGATGAAGTTGTACAAATTTATAGGGAAATGACAAAAGAAGTGAGATAGTTTTTTGTAGAAAAAATTTGCTTGACAGAGAAAAACAGGTATAGTATACTTATCTAAAGTTTTTAAATTGTATAAAAATTTAGAGCCTTTTCCCATCTGATAAAAAAATTGCTTTCTAAATCAGGAGAATAACAGTTCATTCATTTGAAAAAACTGCGGCACGTCGCAGCTTTTAGGAAGGAGGTATATTAGTGAAAGACGAAATAATATTGTCAGATAATTTTAATCATGTTTATGCTGATATCAATGATTTGATAAAACGAAAAAAACGTGATGCCAAAAATGCTGTTAATGATACAATAATTTCTTTATATTGGGGAATTGGGAAAAAACTGACGAAGGAGATTACGGGTGTTAATAAACCGGAATATGGGAGAAAAGTAATTTTGGAAATCAGTAACAGATTATCAGCGGATTATGGGGCGGGGTTTAACAAGTCTGCCATTTCCCGCATGATAAATTTTTATCAGGAATTTCCTGACTATGAAAAAGTTGCGACACTGTCGCAACAATTAACATGGTCGCATTTTATTGAAATCTTACCAATAAAAGATGCGCTAAAACGAGAATTTTATGCGGTAATGTGTAAAAATGAAAATTGGTCGGTTCGTACATTGCGGGAACGCAAAAAGTCTATGCTCTATGAACGTACAGCGATTTCTAAAAAGCCGGATGGGACGATAAAGAATGAACTGGCTGAATTGACGGAAGAAAATAAAATGTCATTAGATATGTTTTACCGAGATCCTTATGTGCTTGACTTTCTTGGTTTGAAAGATACCTATAGCGAAAGGGATTTGGAAAATGCTATTCTTGTTCAACTAGAAAAGTTTATTCTGGAAATGGGTTCGGATTTTGCATTTTTAGCCCGTCAAAAACACTTTGTTCTTGATGGCAAAGATTATTTTATGGATTTACTTTTTTTCCATCGGACACTGAGACGTTTGGTACTAATTGAATTAAAATTGGGAGAATTTGAACCGCAGGATAAAGGACAAGTTGAATTGTATCTTCGGTGGCTTGAAAAATATGAAATGGCTGAAGGTGAAGAAAAGCCGATTGCATTAATATTATGTGCAGAGAAGTCTCAAGAAACAATAGAGCTGATGGAGTTGGATAATGGAAGGATCCATGTAGCGCAATATCTGACTAAGATGCCGCCGAAAGAAGTTTTAGAACGGAAGTTATTACAGGCGATAGCAAATGCTAAGAAACAGTTGGAGCAGAGATAGGATATAGATATTTCCCACTTATTATGTGGGGGTGAACCGTTTTTTAATTGGATTTTCATTAGTTCCCACACCGGTGGGGGAGAAAGAGGGTTTTTATGGAGATAAAGGAACTGCTTCCTTTGGTCTGGGCAAAGAGCAGCCCGTTCAAGTCGTTAAGGGCGCATATGATTGATACAGGATTGTGCGCCGTGGAGTTTTTAAAGGCGGAGTCTTCTGTCTGTTTCCGGAATTTTTTGCAGGATATCTGGCAATGTACGGAGGAGAAAGCAGTTGGGATGGCGGCGTATTTATGCTCTATACATGACATTGGTAAAAATTCGCCTGACTTCCAGAGGAGAGATGATGACTGCTTGAAAAATTATAAGGACAAAGGATATGGACGGTTGTTTGAGTGTAAAAAAGAGAAGGATTTTCGACATGAGAAATATAGCGCCTGGATTATGGAGAAACTGTGGGTAGAAAAGGATTCCATGGATGAGGATCTGGCAAAGTGCTATGCCGAAGTTTTGGCATTGCATCATCAGAAAGAGCGAAAAGGAAAAAAGAAAAGGTATCCGGCGGAATGGGGACAGCTCCAGATGGAATTGGAACGGCAGATGAGGGAGTTGTTCTGTCCGTGCGAGTCCCTGCCAATGCCGAAGCACAGGGATGCTGTCTGCCTGTTTTTGACAGGACTGGTAATCCTGTGTGACTGGACGGCTTCTTCGGAACCCTGGGAGGGATTAGAGGAAACTAAAGATTACATAGAAACTTCCCGCAGCATTGCGGGAAAGACATTGCGATCCTATGGGCTGATATCGGATCGGATCTTTCCGTATGTGAGAGATTTTAAGGCGATGTGGCCGGAAATTAAAAATCCCAGGCCATTGCAGCGGGCTTGCATGGAACTCAGTGACGATGCGCTTTTAACAATTATAGAGGCTCCGATGGGAGAGGGAAAGACAGAAACAGCGCTGTATCTGGCAGGAAAGATTTGCAATAAGAGGAAAAAACGGGGAATTTATATGGCGCTTCCTTCCCAGGCGACCAGCAATCAGATGGTACTCAGGGTGTCAGCGATGCTGGAAACTATGGGAATGGGAAAAGCGAGGCTTCTGCATGGGGCGGCTTTTCTAAAGGAAGATGAAGAAATACAGAAAATGGGGGAAGAAATGTCAGAGTGGCTCCGCCCGCTGCGGCGCGCCATGCTGGGCGGAAATGCAGTTGGGACGGTGGATCAGGCAATGGCTGCGGTGCTTAACAACAAATTTAGCGTTTTAAGACTGTTGGGACTGCAGAATAAAGTATTAATTATTGATGAAATCCATGCTTATGACAGATATATGAGCTGGATTATTAACAGGCTGCTTGCGTGGTGCCGTGTTCTGTCTATTCCTGTGATTTTATTATCCGCTACTTTGCAGGCGGAGCAGAGGAAACAGTATATCCATTGTTATGGGGCGGAATTTTCCGGGAATGAAGACATTCCTTATCCGGCAGTTACGCAGGTGGACGAAAAGGGGAGGATAAGCCTTGCTGCGCCAAAGGCGGCGTTTTCCTCTTCTTATACATGGAAGGCAGTCAGGAAATTAGGGGATGCAAAAGGGATAGCAGAGCTTGCTGTTGATTTGGTAAAAGAAGGGGGCTGTCTGTGTGTGCTGATGAATACGGTAAGGAATGCACAGGAATTGTATAAAGAAGTAAAAAAGATTAAAGGGCAGGATACAGAGTGTCTTTTGTTCCATGCAAGGTTTCCTGTGGGAAGACGTGAGCAGATAGAAAAAGAATGTCTGGATCGTTTTGGGAAACAGTCAGAAACACGCCCCGAGAAAGCAATTGTGATTGCGACGCAGGTGATTGAACAGAGCCTTGATCTTGATTTTGACGGGATGATTACGGAGATTGCCCCAATAGATTTGCTGCTTCAAAGGTCGGGGCGCGTTCACCGCCATCAGGGGAGGATACGGCCAAAGACAATGAAAAATCCGATTATCATTATCCTTGTGCCGGATAGTAATGATAACAATTCTGATTTCAGATACGGGTTGACAGGCTGCGTATATGATCCGTTTTTATTGCAAAATACAGAAATGGCAATAAAAGAAGAATGTCATATCCGTGTACCGGAAGATGTGCGCCCAATCATTGATTATGTTTATAATAACATAAATGAAGAAATGATAGAAAGCTACATGAAACGACAGGCAAAACAAATCTATATGGAAAATGAAGCGGACAGTAAGCTTTTTGGCAAGCCTGATATCGATACGTTTTTTCCGGCGGAAAGCGGGCTGCTGTTTGATGACAGGCAGATTGATGATGGGCTGGAAACAGGGCAGAGGGCTTCTACCAGAATGGGAGAACCGACGATGCGCATTGCTTTTTGCAGCCGGCAATTATTTGAAAAAATACAGAAGGGAGCGTTGTCTTCGGAAGATGAACGCGAAATATTTGGAAAAAGCGCGGTTCTCAAACTGACCGGGGAAGAAGATACCAATGCAATAAAAATAAAAAAAGGAAAATTAAAAGGGGTGATGGCATTATGCGGTGAAAACGAATGTGTATGGGGAAACTATCATATTGTCAATGATCCTGAAATCGGGATTGTATGGAAGGAGTAAAAAGTGTTTTCAGTAATAACGGAACCTGTCATTCCGGTGCGGATGGAGAATGGGCAGGAGAAGGACGCAGGAATCCGCGAGATTTTTGAAAATGCCCACAGGATTTATGATATTAAGTGCAGTTCACCTTTGGAACGGTATGCAATATTGAGACTTTTAATTGCATTTGCTATGGATATGCTGGATTTAAAAAATACAAAGGAGCGGAAGGAACTGTTTTGCGCCGGAAAGTTTTCCATAGAGAAATTTGACGCCTATGTGAAGGATTGTGAGAGTAGTGGCCCGAGGTTTGATTTATTTGATAAGACGCACCCTTTTTTACAGGCAGGCTATGATGAAAAGTTAGATGCGAAGGCGGAAAAGCCGGTGGCATATCTGTTTCCTGAGCTTCCGACAGGGAATAACCATGTCTTTTGGGATCATAGAAAAGAAGACAGGCATCGAATGACACCGGCACAGGCTTTCCGGGGGCTTTGCGCAACCTATGTCTTTTGTATGGCAGGGGCGCAGGGATATCCTTCCAGCGTCAATAATACGCCCCCTGTCTATGTAGCTGCCATAGGAAAAAATCTTTTTGAAACCATAGTATGGAATATGCTGTCAGAGAGGGAATGTGGGAATATTGCTTATGGGCTTAAAGATGTGCCGTGGAGGCAGGAAGAGCCCGTGATCCCAAAAGAGGAATTTGCGGAAGTGACAGAACTTGGCGCGCTTACCTGGATGCCCCGCAGGATTACGTTGAAACAGGATGCGGATGGTATGATCCGCAGGATTTATTTTCAGCAGGGCAGAAATTTTAAGGGAAACAGTCTGTGGAAAGATCCCCATGTGCCGTATCGGAAAGGAAAGGAAGATGTGGTGGTTTCCGTAAAACCGGAACTGGGAAGGCAGCTTTGGCGTGATGTTGGAAATTTAGTCTATGCTGAAAAAGAAAATCCTGTCCTGCAGCCCAAAAATCTGGAACGGTTGGGAGAGATCGTTTCTTTGGATGAGAGCTATGTTAATGTGCGCATGACGGGGTTGGTGACAAATCAGGCGCAGTATGTGGAATGGATGGAAGATGAGATTGCCATTCCGCTATGCCTTATGAAAAGGAATGATGTTTCAGAGTTATTCAGGGAAGATATAGCGCAGGTGGAGGCTGTCCAGAAGATAATCTATGGCGGTATTTCAAAATTAATGGAAGAATCTGTTGCAGATCAGGCCCGGATGCTTTTTTTGAGCAGGATGCATGATTTAATTCTTGGTGACGTTATGAAAGAAATGATCGGGCTCAGTGGGAATATTGAAAAATATAACATAAAGGCGGGATATAACCATGTGAAAGCTTTTCATAAAGAAGTTGAAGAAAGAATAGAACAGACATTAAGGCAGACGGTGGATTGCGCAGGGAATCATGTGGAAGATATGAAGAAACAAATCGGTGTCAGAAAAATTATTTTTGCAGGGTACAAAAAACTGGCGAAGGAGGTGGAAGAAGAGTATGGAGACGAAGAAATATTGGGATAGTTCCTGCCTTAGCGCAGGAGAGAGATGCGCGTTAAAGCGGTGCGCGGGGGACATGACAGGCAGTATGCAGGCATGGAGAGCGTTTTACCATGCAATTGGGTATTGTACGCTGACAACGGAAAAAGAAAGGATATATTTTGCGGTATTGTGCATGGAATGTCTGTGGAAAGAGGAAGAGTTGTTAAAAGCACAGGAACAGGGAACGATACAGCCGTTTGAGCAGATACTTTATAATATTTACATGGACAAAAATACAACAGAAAGCAGGCGGCGAAAGCTGACGGATTTTCTGGATATTCCATGGAGAGAAGATGGTTTCCTGCTTGGGAAATTATGCAGTTGGGCGCGTTTTATAAAAGCACAGGTTCCGGGAATTATCCCTGACTTTCAAAAATTAGCAAAAGATTTAAAAAATTGGAACGATCCGAAGAAATCGGTTCAAAAAAATTGGGTGCAAACAATATGTTCAGGAAATAAGAAAGAAGAAACGGAGGAAACAAAAAATGCTGATTGAGATTCATATGTTAAAAAATTATCCGCCTGTGAATTTAAACAGGGATGAAAGCGGTATGCCAAAGACATGTTTTTTTGGCGGCGTGCAGAGAGGAAGGATTTCCAGCCAGTGCCTGAAACGGAGCTGGAGAACGTCGGAGATCTTTAAAAATCTGGGAAGCTATGGCATCCGTACCCGCAGGATGCCGGATCTGGCAGCAGAGAAGCTGGAAACAATGGGAGTTCCGGATGAATATATTGGAGAAGCGAAAAAGCTTTTAACAGGAATTGCAAATAAAGATGGAAAAATGAGCCAGGATGGAAAAACGGCACAAATGATTTTTTATGCAGAAGATGAAATTGACAGAATTGCTTCAGAGGTAAAAAAAATGATAGAGAAAGATGCTTCCTTAGAAAAATTTAAAAAGCGGAAGCCAAAGGAAATGAAAGAACTGTTAGAAGCGGTCAAAATAAGCCCGGTTACGGCTGACATTGCTTTGTTTGGACGGATGGTGACATCCGAATATTTTGCTGACGTAGATGCCGCAATGCAGGTTGCCCATGCGATTTCCACTCATGCGGTAAACAGGGAAAGCGATTTCTTTACGGCAGTGGATGATTTGCTGCAGGAGCGGGACGAGAGCGGTGCAGGGATGATGGGAGACGTGGATTATAATAGCTGCTGTTATTATGAGTATGCTTCTTTGGATACAGATGCGCTTTGCGATAACCTTAAAAATGTGGAGGGATCTCAGGAACTGGTGCAGAAATTGATCCCGGTTTTGTTAAAGGCGATGGCATACAGCAACCCTTCCGGAAAGCAGAACACGTTTGCCGGGCAGATAGTTCCGGGGTTTGTTATGGCAGAGTGTAAAAAAGATAAGATCCCGTTAAGCTATGTGAATGCGTTTGAACTGCCGGTGAGCTGTTGGGGAGAAAATCCGAGAATTGTGGATAACAGCATTAAAAAGCTGCTGCAGCACGTTGAATGCATGGATCGGGCGTATGAACTGCCAATAGAGCATAGAATTTATTTTGCCCCTGAATTTAAGGACAGGCAGGATGGAAAGAACGGGCAATGGGTAGATAAATATTCAGAGTTGATGGATTTGTGTGCAGGATGGCTGAAGGAATAAGAGGATTGCTATGAAAGTTATGAAATTGATTTTAAAAGCGCCTTTGCAGAGCTGGGGAGAAAATGCGCGGTGGGATAATCGGGATACAGCCCTGATGCCGACGAAATCAGCGGTTATCGGAATACTGGGAAACTGCCTGGGATATCCGAGAGGGGATGAACGGCTGTGCCGCCTTAGCCGGGCTTTACATCTGGCGGTAAGGGCGGACTGCCCGGGAATGATTATGAGAGATTATCATACGGTGCAGGGGACGGGCGGAAAGTTTATAAATGCGTCCGGAGGCCGCCGTCCGGGAGGCACAATTGTCACGCCGAGGCAGTATCTGCAGGATGCGGTTTTTTCGATTTTTCTTTGGGGTGATGAAGATGTTTTAAATCTTTGCGGCCAAGCCCTGCTGCATCCCCATTGGCCTGCTTTTCTGGGACGGAGAAGCTGTGTTCCGGCTGTGCCGTTAATTCCTGCATGGCTGGAAGAAAAAAATATAGATGCGGCAGTGTGCAAAATTCTGCCGGAAGAAGAAAAATATTGTAACCAGACAATGACCGTGCAGGCGCAGATTGAGATGCTGCCGGGAGAGACGGTACAGGAAGATCAGCAGGTGATAGAGCGGAAAGATGAGGTTATCTGTGCCGGCAGTAACGAGTATCAGACTCGCAGGGTGCGTATATTGCGGTTAGTGAAGGAAGGGAGAGGCTATGTATCTAAGTAAGCTTATATTGGATATCCGATCCCGGGAGGTAAGAAAAGCGCTGGGAAATTGCCAGGATATGCACAGGGATTTACAGACAGCATTTGCGGGAAACCGGGAAGAAGCAGGCGTATTGTATCGTCTGGAAGAAAAAAAACAAAGCATAGAACTGTATGTTTTAAGTAAGGAAAAGCCGGATTGGAAGGTGTTAGAAGAAAGAGGGTGCATTATCAATGAGAAAGTCCTTGATATTTCTTCTTTAAGAGAATTGTATAAAGAAAATGCCGTTCTGCGTTTTGAATTATTGGCGTTTCCGGCAAAGAAAGTAAAAGGGGACGGAAAAAACAGCAGGAGGATATTTTTAAAAGAATGTGGAGAACGCAGGGATTGGATTTTCAGGCAGGCAGATAAATACGGGTTTCAGTTATTAGAAGTATATGAAGATGATGCATGGCGTCAAATTGTTGGGAAAAAAGAAGGGCGGATTGTTTATTCTGCAGTTAATTTTTACGGATGTCTGCAAATTGGGGATTCAAAGAAATTCTGGGACAGCTATGAAAAAGGAATCGGGGCAGGTAAAGCCTATGGGCTTGGAATGTTGATGCTTTCCAAAATGTGAATTTTTTGTGAACGAAGTATATTCCCCACACAGGTGGGGGTGAACCAGGTGAGAAGGTAAGTTTGGCAAAGGCGGCTCCCATATTCCCCACACAGGTGGGGGTGAATTGATAAGTTAATTTTAGAAAGGAGAATTTGTGAAGCATGATTCAGGTTGCATATATTGCCAAAACTCAGGGACAGTTTAAGCTATTTGTATGTGGAGAAATCTATCATAGAAAGGGATAACCATGCCATTGTGGTAATAAGAGAAAATGAAAAGATACCAGTGCCGGTTTCAGCTCTTACGGTACTTATGCTTGGTCCGGGAACAAGTATTACACATGCAGCTATGAAGGTAATTACAGAAAATGGATGTATGGCATGGTGAGGATGTTTTGAGATTTTATGGTTATGGAATGGGTGAGGTCTCCATAGTAGGGCAGGCTTTGGATGGATTAAAGCGTATTTCAAGCGTAGTGGAGCGCAATGTGGAGATTTCGCAGAACAGCGAGCAGGCGTCCGTCAGTATGGCAAACGAGACAGGAAGCCTTCTCAAGATGATTGAGCAGTAGAAAAAAGGATCTTGGAAAACCCCTCTCTGCAGGGAAAGAAGCGGAGAGGGGTTTTCCGTTGAAAAACGAACCTTGCACATATCCGCCCAAAATGCTATAATAAATATTGTGTGGACTGTTTAAGAGGGAGATAATATGAAAAAATATAAAAATATTAAGCTTTCCATGGGGCTGGAAGAGTATCTGAACTGGCCGATTATCTTAAGCCTGCCGCTGATTTTTATGGTGCTGCTGATTTTTATCGTGGACTGGGATGCGGGGATCATCAGCGCTGCCTTTGTTTTTATGTATATTGTGGCGGCGGTGTCGATTTATGGCTTAAGACGCCACCGTATTTTGAGGAGAATACTGGAATTTGCTGCGGATTATGGACAGGTTCAGAAGCAGTTTTTAAAGGAGCTGTTCCTTCCCTATGCCGTCCTTGACATGCAGGGCCATATGCTTTGGGGAAATGACGAGTTTCGGCAGATTATCGAGAATGTAAAGGCGGCAAGGAGGAATATCGGCAATATTTTTCCGGAACTGACCAGGGAGGTTTTCCCGAAGGATCAGTTGGACGTAGAAGTTTCCCTTGAGTTTAAGGAACGAAATTACCGGGTTGTCATCAGGAAAATCCAGGCGGAGGATTTTTTAAATGACAGTGCTGTGAAAAAGGATAAGCAGGTGCAGGCGCCTCCCAAACAGAAGAAGGACTTAAATACCCTGCTGGTGCTGAGCCTTTATGATGAAACCGACATTATGGAGTGCAGACGCAGGATTCAGGAAGAACGTATGATTGTCGCGCTTCTGTATATTGACAATTACGAAGAGTCTTTGGAAAGTGTGGATGAGGTCCGGCGTTCTCTGCTTGCGGCGCTGATTGACAGGAAAATCAACAAGTATATGCAGCATATGGACGGCATTATTAAGAAAATAGAGAAAGATAAATATATTGCGATTTTTAAACAGAAGTATCTTTCCCAGATGCAGGAAAATCGGTTTTCGCTTCTGGACGAGGTGCGTTCTATCGATATTGGGAACGAAATTGCCATTACCGTCAGTATCGGCGTCGGGATTTACGAAGAGAGTTATCTTCGCGCCTATGAATATGCAAGGGCGGCGATTGACCTTGCGCTCGGGCGCGGCGGGGATCAGGCGGTAATCAAGGAAGGCGAGAAGATTCAGTATTATGGAGGCAAGAATGTCACGATAGAGAGAGGTACCCGTGTCAAAGCCCGTGTGAAGGCTCATGCTTTGAAGGAGCTGATAGCGGCGAAGGAGCGGGTCGTGATTATGGGGCATTCCATTGCAGATGTGGACAGTTTTGGTTCGGCGATTGGTATTTATCGTATTTCCAAGACGCTGCGGAAGCAGGCGCATATCGTCCTCGGGGATGTGACCAGCTCGGTACAGCCGATTTTGAACTGGTTTCGGGAGGATCATGAGTATGAGGATGACATGATTTTGGACGATGAGCAGGCAATGGAGCTTGTGGACAACAATACCCTGCTGGTCGTGGTGGATGTGAACCGCCCAAGCTATACCCAGTGTCCGCAGCTGTTAAAGCAGACGAAGACTATCGTGATCCTCGACCACCATCGGCGGACAGAGGAAGCGATTGAGAATGCAGTCCTTTCCTATATAGAGCCGTATGCGTCCTCGGCGTGCGAGATGGTAGCGGAGGTTTTACAGTATGTGGACGACGGGCTGCGGCTCAGGACATCCGAGGCGGAAGCCATGTATGCCGGGATGTTGATTGATACGAACAATTTCTCTACCAAGACTGGCGTGCGTACTTTTGAGGCGGCTGCTTTTCTGCGGAAGAATGGTGTAGATATCACGAAGATTAAGAAAACGTTCCGGCAGGATATGGAGGAGTACCGCATCCGGGCGGCGGCAATCCAGAAAACGGAGATTTTCCTGGATCAGTTTGCCATGTCTGACTGTGAGGCGAAAAATGCCAAAAGCCCGACTGTGCTGGGAGCGCAGGTGGCAAATGAGCTGATGGATATTAAGCATATCCGGGCTTCGTTTGTATTTACGGAGTATAATGGCAAGATCTATATCAGCGCGAGGTCAATCGACGAGCTGAATGTGCAGGTTGTCATGGAAAAGCTTGGCGGCGGAGGCCATGCAAGCGTGGCAGGGGCGCAGATGAAAGGCGTCACGCCGGAACAGGCGCGCGATAGAGTGAAAGAAGTGCTGGCTCAGATGATAGAGGATAAAGAAATTTAGGAATAGAACGCTGAACTAAAAGGAAGGAGAAATGGATTATGGAAGTTATTTTACTGGAAGACGTAAAGTCATTGGGGAAGAAAGGGGAATTAGTCAATATTAGTGACGGTTACGCCAGAAATTTTATTTTGAAAAAGAAGCTGGGCGTGGAAGCGACGGCAAAGAACAAGAATGACTTAAAGCTGAAAAAGGCAAATGAGGAAAAGCTCCAGAAGGAGCTTTTGGAAGAGGCAAAGCGTTTTGCAGAGGAATTAAAGGATAAAAGCGTTGAAATCAAAATCAAAACAGGGAAAGAGGGGCGCACCTTCGGCTCTGTTTCTACCAAAGAAATCGCAGAAGCGGCAAAGCAGCAGCTTGGCTATGAAATCGAGAAGAAGAAAATGCAGTTAGATGTGCCTGTGAAAGCGTGCGGCACTTACCGGGTGAAGATTAAGCTGCACCCGAAGGTAACGGGAGAGCTGCTTGTAAAGGTAACGGAAAAGTAAACGTTTTTTAGAAAATGGAGAAAAGGTATGGATGAGGAAGCGGTTGTAAAGCGGATTCTTCCACATAGTCCCGAAGCGGAACAGTCGGTACTTGGCGCCATGATTATGGACAAAGATGCCGTTATCACCGCTTCGGAACTTTTGTCTGTGGAGGATTTTTACCAGAAACAAAACGGCGTGATTTTCCAGACGATGGTAGAAATGATGAATGCCGGGATACCTGTGGATCTCGTGACGCTGCAGGAACAGCTAAAAGAAAAAAATTTCCCGCCGGAGATGAATAACGCAGAATATTTCCGCCAGATCCTGGAAGGGCTGCCAATATCCGCCAATGTCCGCCAGTATGCGGAGATTGTCCGCCAGAAAGCGGTATTGCGCAGGTTAATTAAAACGGCAGAAGCGATTGCCAGTGAATGTTATGCGGGAAAGGAAAAGCTGGATGTTATTCTGGAACATACGGAAAAGCAGATTTTCCATATTCTGCAGGATCGTTCGTATGGGGATTTTGTCAGTATCAGCGAGATTGTGATTAAAACGCTGGAATCGATTGAAGCGGCGGCAAAGAACCAGGGGAGCGTCACGGGAATCCCGACCGGGTTCCTCGATCTGGATTATAAAACGTCCGGTCTTCAAAAATCGGATTTGATACTGGTTGCGGCGCGCCCGTCTATGGGAAAGACGGCGTTTGTGTTAAATATTGCGGAGCATGTGGTATTGAAAGAAGAAATCCCGACGGCGATTTTCAGCCTGGAAATGTCTAAGGATCAGTTGGTAAAACGTCTGCTTGCCATGAATTCCAAAGTGGATTCCCAGAAGCTCCGCAGCGGGGAGCTGGAAGACGAGGAGTGGACGCTGCTGGCGCACAGCGCGCAGGCAATCGGAAGCTCTTCCCTGATTATTGACGATACGCCGGGGATTTCCATTATGGAACTCCGCTCCAAATGCCGGAAATATAAGCTGGAATATAATCTGGGGCTTGTCATTATTGATTATTTGCAGTTAATGTCAGGCGGCGGGCGTTCGGAGTCGAGGCAGCAGGAGATTTCTGAAATTTCCCGCTCCTTAAAGGCGCTGGCGAGGGAAATTGATGCCCCGGTCATCGCCCTGTCACAGCTTAGCCGCGCGGTAGAGCAGCGTCCTGACAAGCGCCCGATGCTTTCGGATCTCCGGGAATCCGGCGCAATTGAGCAGGATGCGGATGTTGTCATGTTCATTTACCGGGATGAATATTATAACCATGATTCCGAGGATATCGGGACAGCGGAAATTATTATCGGAAAACAGAGAAACGGACCGACCGGGACAGTAAAGTTAGCATGGCTGTCGCAGTTTACCAAGTTTGCAAATTTATTGCAGAACCGTTAAAGGATAAACCCTGCCGCCTTTTGTCAAAAAGGAGCGAAATGATACGATCGCTTTTGATTGAAACTGTTTTTTGGCTTGTTTATAATGGCTTTATGAAAAGCGATCATATGGACGATGGATCAAAGGAGGAAGATCAGGGTTTATGGGCAGCGAAAAATTAACGGAAAAATATATGATACGGGAAGCGGCGAAGCAGGTGGGCGTGGAAACCCATGTCCTTCGGTACTGGGAGAAGGAATTGTCCCTGGATGTGCCGAAAAATGATATGGGGCATCGTTTTTATACCGCACAGGAAATTGAGCTGTTAAAGCAGGTAAAATATCTAAAGGATCAGGGGTTTCATTTAAAATCGATTCGTATGCTGAAGAAAAATATAGAAGAAGTGGTAAAGTTTGACATCGCCAAGCTCCATTCCCTGCGCGACCGCTTGAATGGGCAGTTATTGGAAGCGGCGGAGGCCGGGAAGGAAGAAACGAAGGAAGCAGGCGGAGCGGAAGGAAAGGAGCAGGAGGAAGAACAGCAGACAGAACAGCCGATTGCGGTACATACCGGGGTTCCGGCAGGAAAAACGACCGGAAAGAAGGTAAAGATCGAGGAGGAAAAGCAGGAAGAGACGCAGTTGTTAGAGCTGGAGCTTGCAGAACCGGAGGAACAGGCCATGCAGCGGCCGTTTGGAGTGGTGCAGGGCGGAAGGACAGAAAAAAGCTTTGGAGTGCTGAAAACAGGGAAAGAGGGACAGGCTTTGGAGGCGGAGCAGGAGATTGACGGCCGCATGGAGCAGTTCCGGGCCATTATGAACGGGATTATCGGCGAAGCCCTTCGGGAAAATAATCAGGAACTGGCAGAGCATGTAGGTGAGAATGTCTCAGAGAAGGTGATGAAAGAAATGGATTATATGATGCGTTCCCAGCAGCAGCAGGAAGAAGAACGTTACCGGAAGCTGGACGAGACAATCCGGAGCTTTCAGAAAAGCAGACAGGAAGCGGCGGCAGTAAAAGAGGGGGCAAAGAAGAAAAAAAGGGGGCTTTTTTCCATAGGAAGGCATGGGAAGGCCTAGCCCGGAGGCAGGCTTTCCCTGCGATTGCGGTATTCGCCAAGTTGACAGGCAGGTTTGTCAGTTTGGTTTATTGCCCGCATAAATGAAAAAATCCGAGAGTTTGTTTTCTCGGATTTTTTTTAAAAATAATGTGATGTACAAATTAAGCTTTGATAGCTCCTGTTGGACAAACACCTTCGCAAGCGCCGCAATCGATGCAGGCAGACTCATCAACTTCAAAGTGAGAACTGCCTTCAGAGATAGCGCTGACTGGACATTCGCCGGAGCAAGCGCCGCAGCTGATGCATTCATCAGAGATTGTATGTGCCATAAGATTTACCTCCTTTATATTTATAAGCCTATTTTAATACATAATGCCCAGTTTGACAAGGGCTTATCTGAAATTTCTGTGATAAGGGTTTTTCCATAATTCAGCAATAATTATTGAAAAACAACCCGCTGTACATGGAAGTGATATATGGGTTCGGATAAGGAACGCGGATGGTGTTCGGATAGGTAACGACTTTTTTATCCACGTATTCCAGAGGGTTGATTTTGATTTCATTGATTTTATAGTTCACCCTGGAAATGAAACCATGCTTGGAAGAGAAGATCTCTCCCATGTCGCCTTCTTCAATGGACTGGCGTGCTAAGGATTCATCCAATGTCAGTTTCCCGTCGCCGCGGGAAATATTGATACCGGCGGACTCTAACTGATTGCGGTAAGCATTGGCGATCAGCTTCAGATCGTGGACGATCTTATTCCCTTTCCCGAAAGGATAGTCGGCGGCAGTCTGGATGATCTGGTTGTAATCCGACACGAACTGGCGGACGCCTTCGTAAATCGGGTTATCATCCGGGGCATAGCCTACCTCTACAGCCTCGGAAGCCTCACGCAGAGTAATATGGAGGCTGTTATTCAAAATAAAGTTATTGGCAAGCGCTTCTTTATACTCTCCATTGATCGTAAAGCTGGCGTTTATCGGCGGCGTGGACATATTGTTAAGGTTGTAAAAAGAAACTAAACCTTCCCTGCCTTCCGGTACAGAGGTGTCCTTTAATTGAAAAATATAATCTTTATCCGATATCCTGCCGGTGTCTTTGGAACGCAGTGACATATGGATGGTATTTTCCTTTTCCCCGTTTTCTATGCTTGCGGTAATGCCCAGATTGGACTTATTGATGGCACGCGCCATCTTCCCAAGAATTTCCCTGTTCCTGGTATTTTCTGAAAGATTGAACTGAAATTCAGAGGTCTTATCTTCATAAGTAATCTGGAAAGAGTAAGAGCCTTCCTTTGGACCGATTCCGGTAGCAAAGAAGTCAAGCCCGGTATTCTCCTGTTCCCTGGCAAGGTGATGGATGTCCATCTGGAAAGGTTCCGGAAGATTCTCATTCTTGCCTTCAATAATATCGCAGTCCAATGCCTCTTTCTGGCTTACCACTACCTTCTGGCGGTTCATCAGCGCATCGTCGGAATCGCGATCCTGCATCATAGAGATGGAGCTCTGCAGCGCAAGGGCAGAATCCTTGATGTTAAGGGCAAACTGGCGGTTGGACTCCGTCGGGGAAATCAAATACAGAGGAGATTTCAGGCCGACATCTTTAATTTTTGAATAGATTGTTTTCAGTTCTTCTTTTTTATGAGTATCATATTTCGTCTGAGGGCGAAGCTGATATGTCGTATTTAACCCTGCAAGATAGTTATAAACTTCACTTAACATGGGAATGCCTCCCTTCTATTCAAAGATATACACAATTATAATTCATTATAGCTTTTTCTATGTTATATGTCGAGAGATCCGGTGAAAAAAATAACCACCTTTTGAAAAAAAATGAAAAAATTGTGTAATTGCAACTGAAAAAAAGGATTGACGAATCCCGTCAGGGATGGTATAGTTAATGGGCAATGGGAAGGTCTTTTTTTATGCCTAAAATTTTAGAAAGACCGGAAAAACCAGACAAATTTTTATGGAGGTGGCAGTTGTGCGAGTAAAGATTACTTTGGCATGTACAGATTGCAAGCAGCGTAATTATAATACGACCAAAGATAAGAAGACACACCCGGACAGAATGGAGTTAAAGAAGTATTGTAAGTTCTGCCGTAAACACACATTACACAAAGAAACAAAATAATGATGTTTTCCTTATAAGAAAGGGAAGTGAAAAGATGGGCGATACTGCAAATACTACAGCCAGTAAAAAAGAAGAGAAGAAAGAAAAGTCCGGTAAGATAAAAGGGTGGTTTAAAGGCATCAAGGCTGAGTTTAAGAAGATTATCTGGCCAGACAAAGACAAGCTCATAAAAGAAACGGTTGCAGTTGTGGTAACATCTGTTATCGTGGGGTTTGTGATTGCGGCGCTTGACACGCTGATCCAGATTGGCTTTGATAAGCTTCTCACAATAGGCTGATGCGCGGGAGGAACAAAGATGGCAGAAGAAGCACGCTGGTATGTTGTTCACACTTATTCCGGTTATGAGAATAAGGTAAAAGCCAACATTGAAAAGACGATTGAGAACCGAAATTTACAGGATCAGATTTTAGAAGTGATGATTCCTGTACAGAATGTTCTTGAGATTACAAAGACGGGTGCCAAAAAGCAGGCGCAGAAGAAGATTTTCCCTGCTTATGTCCTGATTCATATGATTATGAATGACGACACCTGGTATGTTGTCCGCAACACCAGGGGCGTTACCGGATTTGTAGGACCGGGTTCCAAGCCGGTACCGCTTACGGATGAAGAAATGAAAGAAATGAGCAATATGCTTGACGGCGGCATGGAGCTTGACTTTGCAGTTGGGGATACGGTAGTGATTACTTCCGGCGTATGGGAGAACCAGACCGGGGTGATTCAGCAGATTAACCAGAAAACACAGAGTGTCATTCTGAATGTCGATTTCTTCGGAAGGGAAACACCGGCAGAAATTAATTTTACGGATATCAAAAAAGAGTAATTTTAGGAGGTCATTGAAATGGCAAAGAAAGTAGAAGGATATATTAAGTTACAGATTCCTGCTGCAAAAGCTACACCGGCTCCGCCGGTTGGTCCTGCTTTGGGTCAGCATGGCGTCAATATTGTACAGTTTACGAAGGAGTTTAATGCAAGGACTGCGGGACAGGAGGGAATGATTATTCCTGTTGTCATCACTGTCTATGCAGACAGAAGCTTCAGCTTTATTACAAAGACACCGCCTGCCGCAGTTTTATTAAAGAAGGCATGCAACATTAAATCCGGTTCCGGCAAGCCGAATAGGGATAAGGTTGCTACGATTAAGAAGGCAGAGGTTCAGAAGATTGCGGAGCTTAAGATGCCGGATTTGAATGCCGGAAGTTTAGATGCCGCTGTCAGCATGATTGCCGGGACAGCACGCAGTATGGGCATTGTTGTAGAAGATTAATGAATGATAATATCTGGTTTTAAAATTTAGGCAGAAATGGATTTTTCCAAAGGTATAGGATATACCTTGTTGAAACGTAACGTGGGAGGACGAATTTCGTATCTTTCCGTTAATACCACAGGAGGTTGAATCATGAAAAGAGGAAAAAAATATGCCGAGGCTGCAAAGCTCGTTGACAGAAGCGTACAGTATGATGTCGAGGAAGCAATCGGCCTGGTAAAGAAAACAGCAGTTGCAAAATTTGACGAAACAGTAGAAGCTCATATCAGGCTTGGCGTTGACGGACGTCATGCCGATCAGCAGGTCCGCGGTGCAGTTGTGCTGCCTCACGGAACCGGCAAAACTGTCCGCGTCCTTGTATTTGCCAAAGGCGACAAGGTAGCAGAGGCAGAGGCAGCCGGAGCTGATTTTGTAGGCGGTGACGAATTAATTCCAAAGATCCAGAATGAAGGCTGGCTGGAATTTGATGTAGTAGTGGCTACTCCTGATATGATGGGCGTGGTTGGCCGTCTGGGACGTGTCCTGGGGCCGAAGGGCTTAATGCCGAACCCAAAGGCCGGTACTGTTACGATGGATGTTACAAAGGCTGTTCAGGATATTAAAGCAGGTAAGATCGAGTACAGACTGGATAAAGCGAATATTATCCATGTTCCGGTAGGAAAAGTTTCCTTTACAGAAGATCAGTTAAAAGAAAACTTCAACACATTGATGGAAGCTATTATCAAGGCAAAGCCGTCTTCTGCAAAGGGAC
Source organism: uncultured Lachnospiraceae bacterium (assembly GCA_947629585.1). Taxonomy (GTDB): domain Bacteria; phylum Bacillota; class Clostridia; order Lachnospirales; family Lachnospiraceae; genus MGBC100174. The sequence goes on from CANREH010000033.1 coordinate 25,108, forward strand.
AGTATTTAAGGAGCGTGACATTAGCATCCACGATGGGGCCTGGTGTGAAGGTGAATACGCTGAAATTAGCATAAGAAATAAAGATTTTATAATTTAATAATATAAAAGATTTTGAATCCCTCCTGATTGTAAATTGTTAATAGAAGATTTACATACAGGAGGGATTTGCTGCGTTTTAAGTTCTCAATCATTTTCAATGAACTGTTACAACTTTTTATCAAAATATATCGACAATTTTTATAAATCCTGTTATAATGGAGTAATCAAATCTTCGCTGTAAGAAAGGGAGTGAAGAGTGAAAAAATTTATAGAGGGAAGGAGAAGCCAGAGGTGGTTTTTCACTCTTTGTTTGTGGTTATGCCGCAGACGGCATTACGCCTTTGGCGGGATACGAATTATGAGAGGTAAGCGGTTGTTATCAATTTCCATCGCTGCCGTTTTGATGGCAGGCTGTCTGGCCGGCTGCGGGAATACTTCCGGAAGAAGGACCATTGGATCGATTGCTGACGACAGTTCCGGAAATGCAGCCGGGGCTGAAACTGCGGAGATTTCTATGGTGATTGCCTCGAACCAGACTTCGCAGGATAATCCATATCATTTTGGGTTACAGACTTTTAAAGAGGTGGCGGAGGAGCTTTCGGGAGGGACCATCCAGGTAACGTGCAGTGACGGGGATTTATCCGAGGACGAGGCGGAGCTTATCAAGATGCAGGACGAGGGCAAGGTGCAGATGGTGGTCTGCTCTCCCGGAAATATGTCCTCGGCGGGGGTGTCGGAGGTGAATATGCTTTCCCTGCTGTATCTGTTTGACGGCTTCAGCCATTGGGAGGCAGCTATGGACGGGGAATTTGGCTCAGCCATGACGGACATTATCCTGGAGAAGACTAATAATCAATACCGGATTATGGGGTATTGGTCGGCAGGCGTGCGTGATTATTACGGGAAAAAGCCAATTACCAGCGCAAAGGATGTGAAGGGCCTGACAATCCGTACCCAGACTTCCGGTGTCGTTTCGGAATTTTGGACAGGGCTTGGCGCGGTTCCGGTGGATATCGGCTGGGGAGATTTATATGATGTCCTGAAAGAAAAAGGGGTTGATTCGGCTGAGAATGACTACACGAACTTGATGTTAAAGGAACATCATAAGACGGAAAACGGAAAATATATCTGTGAGACCCATCATGATTATACAACGCGCCTGTTTATTATCAACGGGGATTTTTATGACGGCCTTTCCAGTGAGCAGCAGAACTGGATTGACACGGCGGCGCTTGCGGCTACCTTGCAGGAGCGTGCCGTGACGTATGATATGATGGACAGCTCCAAAGAGCAGTGCATAAAGGACGGCGCGGTTGTGACAGATTACGAGGAGATAGATATTGACAGCTTCCGGAAGCCTGCCGTAAAGATTCAGGACCAGTATGCGAAGGAGAACGGGCTGGATTCTTATCTTCAGATGATCAGGGATGCCAGATAAAGCAAGGGGGTGCAGGATATTGGCGAAAAAGAAAAACAGCAGTCAAAAGGAGGGTGCGGCATTCAGCATTAAGCTGAAGCTGTTCATTGGGTTTGCAATTCCGCTTATCTGTATGGTTATTGTCGGGATAGGCGCTTATTCCAAAGCAGCGTCCGGCATGATTTATAATTATGAGGAGTCTACTTCCAAAGCGCTGTCTATGGCGATGGAATATTTGAATTTTGGATTTGAATCCGCGGTTTCGGAATCGGAACAGCTTTATTACGACAATAATCTGGTAAAGTGGGCTACCAACGCTATTTATAATGAATGGACAAAGAAAGAGATTGCAGAGACGGCTGCGAGGGATCTGAGTGTAAAGAAAGATGGGAATGAATTTATTTCCAATATGTACATTATCCCGGGAAAAAATATGTCTATGGTATCTGCTTATTCTGATGATAAAGAGATCGCGGGGTTTTATGATGATTTAGCGGAGGAAAAAGAGGCGGAGTGCCTGCAGACGTTAGAGGGGAAATGGGTAGGTTCCCATGATTATATCGACAGTGTCCTTTCGGAAAATTATGCGGACTATTCCGCTGACAGCTATGCCTGCTCTTACATCAGGCCGATGACGACAAAACGCGCCTGCATTGTGGTCGATTACAGCAGTGAGAGCATTGCCGGGATTCTGCGCGATCTCAATCTTGGAGACGAGAGCATTTCCGCTTTTATTATGCCGGACGGCAGGGAGCTTTTGTTAAATGGGGATGATGTTGTAAGAAACAGTGAGTTTTCGTTTGTAGATCAGGCATATTACCAGGACGCTATGGCGGAGAATGCGGAGATTGTCATTGACTATGTCCCTTACCAGGGAGAACAGTATTTGTTTATGGCAAGCAAGAGTTCCCATAACAGCGCGGCGGTCTGTGCGATGGTGCCTGTCAGCATGGTGAATGCGCAGGCAGATTCTATCCAGCATATTACGGTGATTATGGTATTTATTTCCTGCGTCATTGCGATTTTTGCCGGAATTTTGATTACTGCCGGGATTGTAAGGACGATTAAGCAGATCAGCGGCAGGCTTGAAGTGGTGTCAGGCGGCGATTTGACGGTAGAGGTAAATGAGAAACGGCATGATGAATTTAAAATTCTGGTAAAAGGCATTTCTGACATGATTCAAAATTCCAGAAAGCTGATTATCCAGGTAATGAAAACGGCGGAGAATGTGAATGATTCCGCAAAGAAGCTGACCGAGGCTTCTGAGGTCCTGACCAGCTCCAATACGCAGATTTCCGTTGCAGTGGATGAGATGGACGAGGGGCTTAACCAGCAGTCGCAGGATTCCCAGGACTGCGTTATCCTGATGGAAGAATTGTCAAACAGGATTACGTCCGCCGTTGATCTGGCGAAAAAGATGGGCGGCATCACGGGAAATGCAAAAGCGATTCTTGCTGACGGGATGTCGATTATGGACGATCTTACCCGGAAATCTTCCGATACCACAGAGGTTACAAGGAAAGTGACCTCTAACATTAAAAATCTGGAGGACAGCCTCTCCGAGATTGAGACTTTTGTGGCGACAATCAATAATGTGGCAGAGGAAACCAGCCTGTTAGCGCTGAATGCGTCTATTGAGGCGGCAAGGGCAGGAGACGCAGGACGGGGATTTGCCGTAGTTGCGCAGTCGGTAAGCCAGTTGTCTGACGGGACGATTGAGGCCGCCGATCAGATCCAGAACGTGATGGAGCAGATTAAGGAGTATGCCAATGATACGGTCCGCGTAGCGGCTGCGGCGGAAGGCATTGTATCGAAGCAGTCGGAAACGGTGAAGGATACTATCCATGTGTTCGGGGATATCAATGGATATTTAGAGCGCCTTATGGAAGAGATTACTGCCCTTGAGACTACCATTAAAAACATGGAAGGGTACAGAAATGATACTTTGTCCGCAATCGCTAGTATTTCTGCAGTATCGGAAGAAATGGCAGCGTCCTTCTCTACGGTGAATGAGTCCCTGAAGCGGCAGCTCGGCATGGTGGATGATTTGCATGAGTCTACAGTGGATTTGGAGGATAAGGCAAGCGTCCTGACCGAAGCAGTGAATGCGTTTAAACTATAATGGCTGAACTGTTGAAAAAAATTCTTGACAGATGTTTTGTTTTATGGTACAGTAATACTCGCTTGTTTATTACAGGCTGCTGCCGAAGACAGCAGGTGCCGTAGGGCATAAGTGAAAACGCCTGCCGAGGAAGTTTCAGTGATGATAATATGACTTTACTGCTCCCCGGTCTTTTGCCGGGGAGTTTTCTAATTGGCAGTAAGCCGGAGATTATCCGGCGCAGACTATAAAGGAGGTACCGTAGGAATGGCAAAGGTAGAATTAAAACAGCCTATCGTTGACGAGATCAAAAAGTATGCTGCCGATGCAAAAGCTGTTGTATTGGTGGATTACCGTGGTATGACAGTAGAGCAGGACACTGCCCTTCGTAAAGAGTTAAGGGAAGCGGGCGTTGTCTACAAGGTTTATAAGAATACTTTGGTAAAGCGTGCTTTTGAAGGCACGGATTTCGCTCAGCTTGATGAGGACTTGAAAGGGCCTACCGCCATTGCATTTGGCTGTGACGATGCTACCGCTCCGGCAAGAATCCTTGCAAAGTATGTAAAAGATGTTGATGCATTGGATTTTAAAGCCAGCGTGGTAGAAGGCACATACTATGATGCAAAGGGAACCGCTGTCATTGCAGCAATTCCGTCAAGGGAAGTTCTTATTTCCAAGCTGCTTGGAAGTCTTCAGTCCCCTATTACAAACTTTGCCCGTGTGCTTAAGCAGATTGCTGAAAAGCAGGACGGGGCAGCAGCAGAGTAATTGCTGCAGTATATGAAAAATAAAGAATAACAATTTGGAGGTAATAATTATGACAACTCAGGAATTTATTGATGCTATTAAAGCTATGTCCGTATTGGAATTAAATGATTTAGTAAAGGCTTGCGAGGAAGAATTCGGCGTATCCGCAGCAGCAGGCGTTGTTGTTGCAGCAGCAGCCGATGCACCGGCAGCAGAAGAGAAGACAGAATTTGATGTAGAGCTGACAGAGGTTGGACCAAACAAGGTTAAGGTTATCAAGGTCGTTCGTGAAGTAACGGGCTTAGGCTTAAAGGAAGCTAAGGAAGTTGTAGACGGCGCACCGAAGGTATTGAAGGAAGGCGCTACGAAGGAAGAAGCAGAGGAGATCCAGAAGAAGATCGAGGCTGAAGGCGCTAAGGTTACATTAAAATAATCTTATCAAAAGCATCTTATCATTTCATTATAAAGCGAAATGTTAAAAAATGAGGCTGCCGCATTAAGTGATTGCGGCAGCCCTGTTTTGTTATTTCACTCGAAGGCAGGCGCTGTTTATACCACCTGCACTTTAATCATGTTGGTGGTCCCTGATTTTCCAATCGGCACACCGGAGGTAATAACGGTGACGTCATCTTTTTGCAAAAGGCCCTGTTCCTCCGCTTTTTTGATGGCGTTCTGGAACAGATCAAAGACGTCGCTTTCTTCTTTCAGTACCAGAGGGTAAACGCCCCAGGACATATTGAGCTGGCGGCTGATCCGGTCTTCAATTGTGCAGCCGATAACGTCGCAGGCCGGGCGGTAGCGGGAAATCATACACGCGGAATAGCCGGTTTTGGTGACGGTAACGATTGCCTTTGCATTGAGGTCATGCGCCGTCGTGCAGGTTGCATGGCAGATAGCGTCCGTAATGTCCGGGTTTGCCTTACGGTCATTTTTAAAGAAGCGTTCCCGGTAATCAATTTCTTTTTCTGTCCTGCGGGCAATCCGTATCATGGTTTCTAAAGATTCCACCGGATATTTTCCTGCGGCTGTTTCCCCGGAGAGCATAACGGC
>CANREH010000034.1 GCA_947629585.1 uncultured Lachnospiraceae bacterium
TTGTCATCACTTTCTGATAATACAATAGCATAAACCATGACAAAATGGAATTCCTAAAATCATGCGTTTACCCTACTTCAAAGCCTGCTAACGCAGGCGGATTGCTCATGTCCTGTAATAGATTTCCAAAGGAAATCTGTTACCTGCGCGCCATCAGGCGCTTCTATCATGGCGCTCCCTCAACAGCCAAATTCAGAGGAAAATTTGTGCAAGCACAATTTTCCTCTGAATCCGTCTGTTGGCTGAACTGTTACAGGTGACAAAATAAGTATTCAAAAACATTCGACAAATTTTAACAGTCGTGCTATAATCGAAACATTAAAAGAAAGGAGATTTAAAACTATGAAACTAAAAAAACATCTATCAATTGCCTTAATGCTCATGATAGTACTGTCCTGTTTCATGCAGCAGTATGATGTGACAGCAGAGGCAAAGGCATTACCAAGGCTAAGCACAACGTCAAAGACCATCAAAGTCGGCAAAACGGTAAAAATTAAACTGCTGAACAATAAGAAGAAAGTGAAATGGTCTGTTACAAGCAGTAACATCAAGATTGTGAAGAAAACAAAGAAATATGCAAAAGTAAAAGGCATCAGTGTCGGCAGTTCCAATTTAGCTGCAACTGTTGGTAGCAGGACATTTATCTGTTTCTTTTCTGTTGAAGAAAAGAAAGCATCTAATTCAAGCACTGGTTCAAATACTGGTTCAAGCTCCGGGAATGTGATCACGAATCCGGAATCGCAGGACGAGGATGCATTTAATGCAGCAGAAGCAGAAAAGAAGGTAACAAAAGAACAGGTTTATGTGAATGGAAAAGTAGTAACGTTCTTTAAAAACAATTATGAAATGCCTGTGGACATAGAGGGAGAGTGTTATTTTTATGATTCATCAGGCAATCCGGTAGAGACCAACTATGATTATTGCAGCAACTTGGAATCTGGAGAAGAAGGATGTATTATAATTAATGCACCGTCTGTTTCATTCGCAACATATGAAATGCGTTATAAATTTTCAGAACCATCCTACTCCAGCGTTATGAGTGAATCTATCATTGGAAAAATGAAATTATCAACGAATATAGTAGAAGATACATATAATAGCAAAATTATGGCTACCGTTACAAACGGAAGTGATAAAGAAGCAGAGTGTGACTTGTTCTTTAAATTTTATGATTCGCTCGGTAATTTGGTTGATGTAGAAAAGGAAAGGGTTTACTCCGTTCCGCCAGAAAGCTTCAAGGTTGAAGAAATGTATATGCCTCATACATACGACACCTATGATGAACTAGAATTTAGCCGTTATGAAGGATTTATTTCAGCTGCTTTTTTCTATGATTAAAGTGTAAAGATAAAATCAATGAAAAGTATCTATGTTCAGTAAAAATTTTTGATACAGATAAACTGCAAAAGCAGATGAAAAAGCTTGCTTTCTTGCGTCCGGAGTAAACCAGGGGTTATCGTAATAAGGGTTGAACATACAAAATATAGTCTTGCGTCCAAACTAAACTATACTTTGTACCTGTGTTCCTTAGTGCGGCAGCCCCTTAATTTATTTATTCCACAATTCTCACATTCTCTTTCAATGTTTCTGCTTTTCCTCAACTTTTTTCTGATATTCTCCCACGCATTGTTATGGAATCATCGTTCTTTTTGCGTTAATTCGTCTTGGAAGTTCAAAACATTTTATAAATAATTATTTCTGTATTTTTCGCAGAATATCCCCTTCTGCGAAGAGAATTTTGGGAATCAATAAATTACAATTAATGTAAATAATGTTACCATATTTAGGTATAATAGTCAAGATTAGATCAAAAATTTTGTAAAAAATTGTTAGAAGTATGATGAAATTTCTTATTTTTTCAGCTATTTGGGGTCAAGATTTGGGTCAATTTGATGAAAATTCTTTTTTATGTTCATAGAACTATCAAAGACAGGTATAATTTATGAAAAAGTCAAGGAGGATACGAAATGTCAAGACGAGGAGAAAATATCAGGAAGAGGAAAGACGGACGTTGGGAAGGCAGGATCATCACAGGGTATCATGACGATGGAAAAGCAATTTATAAGTCCGTTTATGGAAAAACATATATGGAAACAAAGGAAAAAATGCAGCAGATGCAGAATAACCAGGAACCTGATAAGGCAGGAAATAGGGTTACGTTTGAGGCTGCGGCAGAGGAATGGATTTCATATAAGCAATGTTCTTTGGCGGAATCTTCGATTTTTAAGTATAAGCTTCTGATGGAAAAGCATATTTACCCGGAAATTGGAGGTATGTTTATCCATGAAATTACCAGTGCGGTAACGGCAGACCTTTTGGAAAAGAAAGCTTCCGTGAAAAAGCTTTCCAACAGCACTTTACAGGGAATTTTATATATCATCCAGGCAGTATGCGGCTTTTCTGCCACGCAGAGAAATATGCCGGAAGTAAAAATCACGGTAAAAATTCCACATAAACCAACGCAGGAAGCCTTTGTGTTAAGTGAAGAGGAGCAAAAGCTTCTGGAGGCATGTCTGCTGTCGGGAATGGACCAAAGTAAGCTTGGCATTTTAATCTGCCTTTACACAGGGCTTCGGCTGGGGGAAATCTGCGCTATGAAATGGGAAAATATTTCTCTGGAAAAAGCCAGCATCCGGGTAAATAAATCGCTTCAAAGGCTTTATACGGGGATGGAAGAGCAGAAATCCATATTGATTCTGTCAGACCCAAAAAGCGTCTGCTCTATGCGCAGCATTCCAATTTATTCCGTCCTTCATGATGTCATAAAGAAATTCCAGTCGGAAAACGCCTGTATAAAAGACCATTATATCCTGTCAGGACAGAGGGATAAGCCGATGGAGCCGAGGGCGTATGAATATCATTTCCAAAAATATTTAAAACAGTCCGGCATTCCCCATTATAAATTCCACAGCCTCCGCCATACCTTTGCTACTAACTGTATTCATGCCGGGGTAGACGTGAAATCCTTAAGCGAGATTTTAGGGCATTCCAGCGTATCGATCACACTTCAAAAATATGTCCACTCATCCTTTGAAATGAAACAGGAACAGTTGGAGAAACTTTGTTCTATTCGGGGTCAAAATTCTGGTCAGAGAATGGAAATTCCTGATATTTAAAGGGTTTTCGTGGGAATTTCGCAGAAGGGGATATTCTGCGAAAAATTTGATGTTAGCATATCGTATAAAGGACGGGACGGAAATGATATTTGAAAGCGCAGTGATTTCTCATATAGGCTGCCGGAGGGAAAATAACGAGGATAATTACTATTTGAACGGTGTTTATAGGCAGGATGTGGAGAAGGATATTATCCAGTTTTCTGAGCCGCAGGCGAAAAGAAAGATTCTTGCAGGTGTTTTTGACGGGGCAGGAGGGGCGGCTTATGGGGAACGCGCCTCTCTGATAGCGGTATCCCATATGGCAGGATATCAGGATCAGGTTTCATCGAAAAGTCTTTTAGGGGAGTATATTCCGTCCGTAAATGGGATGCTGAATCAGGAAATCCGTAAAAATGGGTCGAAGATGGGAACGACGATGGCAGTCCTTTCCCTGGAAGGCGATTATGCCAGCGTCTACAACCTGGGGGACAGCAGGGTTTATTTATATCGTGACAGGCGTTTGATGCAGATCACTTATGACCATACGCAGGCACAGCTAATGCAGGAAAAGATGGCAGACAGTCCAGCAGGGATGTACCAGGAGGAATTTCAGTATATCCGGGAAAAGCATATCCTGACAAAATATCTTGGCATGAAAGAGGCGCGGGATTTAAAGCCGTATTACATGGAGCATATCCCCGTTATGAAGCACGATATTTTTCTTTTATGCAGCGACGGGCTTTATAACATGCTGGAGAAAGAAGAGCTTGGCGCCTGCCTGGAAAAAGAGAAGGGGAAGCTGCCTTTGGAAATTGCGAGAAGGCTTGCGGGGGAAGCGCTGCTTGCCGGGGGAAATGACAATATTACCTGCATGGTGGTAAAAGCCGTCAGCGTGGACGAAAGTTAGGAGGATAAAAGATGCTTATCAGGATCGTATTGGCAGATAATGATAAAGAATACATTGAATATTTCCGGCGGGCAGCGGCGATTAACTATGCTTCTAAGCTGGAAATCAGTTTCTTTTCTAATGAGGATAATTTAAAGAAATATTTAATTGAAAAAAAATGTGATATCCTCCTGGTTTCCGAATATATGGAACAGGCAGGCGAAGAGTTTAACTGTGGGAAAATCATCCTGACGGATGTACGCGGGGTGGAGAATAAAAATAACCACAGGGCGGTTTACAAATATCAGAAATTAGAAGAAATCTACCGCATTATTTTGGAGGAATATGCGGAGCTGAAAGAAAAAGAAGGGATTATTTTCCGCAGTAAGGGGAATGCGAAAATGATATCATTCCTGTCTGCAAGCGGAGGGGCAGGAAAGACAACGGTATGTTTTTCTCTGGCAAAGCTGTTGTGTTCCATGAAAAAAGAAGTGCTGTATGTGCCGCTGGAGCAGTTTTCCAACCTGAACTATATGTACCCGGGGGATGAGACACAGACATTGTCCAATTTATTCTATGCCGCCAAAGAACGGAAAAATACGCTGAGCCTGAAAATCAAAGGCATGATCCGGCGGGGTGAGGACGGGATGCTATTCCTGCGCCCAATGGATTCCCCGGAAGAACTGGGGCAGATCAGCGCCGGAGACTGGAATTTCTTTTTAAATGCCCTTGCCGATGTGGAAAGCATTGACTATATCCTGTTAGACCATGTGCCGGGAATTTTCCAGAATTTCCAGGGGATTATCGAGCGGGTCAATGCGGTCTGTTTCGTGGCTGACAGCAGCCTGACTGGTGTTGTGAAGGCAACCGGCATGATTTCTTATATCCAGAGGCTGGATGAATATAAAAATACCTCGATCAGCCGGAAGACCAGAGTGGTCGTCAACAGGGCGCGCGCAGGGGAGACGGAGAGGGATTTTAACCATCTGAAAAACTGGGTGGTCAGCTATCTGCCGGATTATGGGGCGGCGGAAATGGAGCAGGTTATTGCGACGCTGGCAGGGCTGCCGGAGTGCCGGGCGATTTTGGAAAAAGAGATAGAATAAAGACAGACAGGCATAGGAAAGGAAGGTGCAGTTATGTTTGATAGAAAAGGGCTGACATTGATAGAAAAAGAGGGCAGTTATTTCCTTCGTTACCAGGTGCCGGAGGAAGAAACCGTTTCAAGGACGGAACTGGAGATGCTCAAGAATAATGATATCCGCCATGTATTAAAAATTTCTGAGCTGCAGGAGGATGACAGCAGGGTATTTTTGTACAATGTCACAGGAAAAATGCGGTTATTGGAAAGGTTTCAGATGCCTTTTTCCGGCAAAGAACTGTACCAGATGTTAAAGAGCTTCTGCAGCCTGTGGGAATCGGCAGATGAATATATGATAGATAAAAGACATTTTGTATTATTTCCCGATGTAATTTATGTGGATCAGAAATCTTCGGAGATTTTTGTTATGGTGCTTCCGGCAGGGGAAGGGACGGAAATAGAGTTTTTCCAGATTTTTTGGGAAATTTTCCGAAATGTCAGGATTTATTATGACGAGGTTATGGCAGAGTTTCCGGCAAAAATCCAGGAATTTGTGCAGTTCCATCCCCAGGAGGCAGCAAAAGAATACAGGGAATTTTTGGATCGGGAATATCGGCAGGAACAGGGAGTTTTAAAGCCTGTCAGTGAAACTCCTGCCATTCCGGAAATCCGGCAGGAGGAGAAAAAGGAGCTGCTGGAAGAAGGACAGTCAAAAGAATTTCTGCAGGGAAGGTTCCATGCTGTCAATGATCAATTGAAGCTGTTGGAAAATGGAGCGGAGGCAGCAGGAAGCGGAGTTTTGCCAGGGAATATGGACAGCGCTGCCGGAACAAAAAAAGTGAAAATAAATGAAAAAAATATTGTAAAGACACCGGGAGGCACAATGGAGATTCCGGGAGTTCCCAGTCCTCAAAAGCCGCAGAAGAAGAAAAAAGAAAAGCCGCCGAAACAGTCGAAAACTCCAAAGCATCCGAAAGAAAAACCAGCTAAGGAAAATAAGAAAGAAGCAGTGCAGATCCCGGGCGGGAAGGAAGCGCAGGAAAAGGAGAAAAAGCCGGGGAAAAAAGGGTTGTTTGGGTTATTTGGTGGAAAGCAGAAGGAAAAAGAAGAGGAAATACTGGTGAAAAAGCCGGAACCTTTGACACCAGTGGAAGAAAAGAATAAGCTGCAGCCGGGCGGGAATGGAATGCCAGTCAATCCTGTGCCGCAGATGGGCGGGAATGGAATGTTAATTAATCCTGTGCCACGGACGGGAAGAAATGGGCTGCCAGTGAATCCTGCAGTACAGCCGGGTGGGAATGGAGTGCCGTTTTCCGCTGTTCCGCAGGGAATATGGAATCCGGAAGGCGGCACCCAGACATCAAGAGGTGTCTGGGATTCCAATAAGCAGATGTCACAGGGAATGGATTTTGTATCGCCATCAGGATTGTGGAATATGCCGCAGGGAGGAAATAATCCGTCACAATCGGGAATCTGGGATGGAAAATTACATATAGTACAGGAAAATAATATTGTACTGCAGCCAGAACCGCAGGATCAGAAAAAACAAGAGGTACGGCCGCCTGAAATTCAGAAAGAAGAACATTCTGATATTTCGGCAGAAATAGATTTAGATGCCACGGTATTATTAGAAGAAGTTGATTTGGACGCTACCATGCTGTCAGACAGCGGAAAAGCCGTGCCTGCGCCTGTCCTGAGAAGCAAAGAAACGGGCGAAGTCGTGAAAATCACTTACAGCGGCTTTTTAGTGGGAAGGCAGCGTGTCGATCCAAGAACCGGACGCGCTTATCAAAAAAAAGGAGAGAAAAAGCCGGATTTAAGTATTGCCGTAAACAATGTCAGCCATACCCATGCCATGTTTACAAAGAAAGATGGACAGTGGTATGTGACAGACCAGACATCATTAAATGGAACTTATGTCAATGAAGAAAAATTGGTGCCAGGGAAGGATACGGCATTAAAAGAAGGGGACATTGTGCGGTTTGCAGATGAGGAATATGAGTATAAAGTGATTACGGAGTAAAGGTGTGATGATATGGAGGATATGGAAGTAAGGAAAAAGCTGGTGGAGGAGCTAAAGGCAGACATTTTAAATGCCCTGCCTTTAAATGAGATGTCAGATGAAGAACTCAAAGAGGCAATCCACGAAGTTGTATTCCAGAAATTGAGGGGAAAAATGATCCCAATGGATGATATTGTCTATGTGTCCAACCAGATCTTTGCTTCGATCCGCGGGTTTGGGCTGTTGGATGCCATTATGAGCGATGAAGACATTACCGAGGTCATGATTAATGGCGCAGATAATATTTTTATTGAGAAGAAAGGACATTTAACCAAGCTGAATGACCGCTTTGAAAGCCAGAAAAAATTGGAGGATATTATCCAGAGGATTGTGGGGATGGCAGGCAGGGAAGTAAACCAGGCTAACCCGATTGTAGATACCAGGCTTCCCGACGGATCTCGTGTCAATGTGGTGCTGCCTCCGATTGCGCTTTGTGGCCCGACCGTAACAATCCGTAAATTCTCCAAAACGCCGATGACCATAGAGCAGTTGATAAAATACGGTTCTATTACAAGGGAGATTGCGGATAAATTACAGCTTTTAGTCAAAGCAAAATATAATATCTTTATCAGCGGCGGAACAGGTTCCGGAAAGACCACTTTTTTGAACGCTTTATCGAATTATATACCAAGTGATGAAAGAGTGATAACAATTGAGGATTCTGCAGAATTGCAGATTGTAGGGGTTGAGAACTTAGTCAGTTTGGAAACGAGGAATGCAAATTCTTCCGGTGTTGGGCAGATAACAATAAGGGATTTGATAAAATCAGCGCTTCGTATGCGTCCGGAGCGGATTGTCGTAGGGGAAGTCCGCGGCGGGGAAGCCCTGGATATGTTACAGGCAATGAATACCGGACATGACGGCTCACTTTCTACGGGACATGCTAATTCTACGAAAGATATGTTAAGCCGTTTGGAAACTATGGTATTGCAGGGTGCGGATGGTATGCCAATTGAAGCGATAAGGCAGCAGATTGCTTCAGCCATAGATATTATTATTCATTTATCGAGGCTGCGTGATAAATCACGGAAGACCATAGAAATTTGTGAAGTTTTAGATTATAAGGATGGGGAAATCAGGCTGAATCCTTTGTATAAATTTGAAGAGACGGAAAAAAGTGAACTGTGGAAAGTAGATGGTATTTTGAAAAGAACGGAGAATCCATTAAAAAATACATTAAAGTTACAGCAGGCAGGAATCAATGTTGAAATTTAGTCAGGGAGGTTAGTATGAAGAAAGAAAAAGAAGTAAATATTGGAGTATTTGGAGATGCCATAGATTACCATGTTTACTATATGAGTTTTGGGGATAAACTGGTGGGATTTTTACTTGGAGCCTTAATAGCGGGAGCTGTTTTACAGATTTTCTTTGGTATTTTAATACTTTCTGCTATTGGATGTGTTTTGGGAGGTTTAGCAGGAATTAAAATTTATTGCGGAGTATTAAAAAGAAAAAGAGACAGAAATTTAAAGATACAATTTCGGGATATGTTGGAATCGTTAAGCACTTCTCTTGGAAGCGGTAAGAATGTTAAAGATTCGTTTGAGGAGACATACAGCGATTTATGCAGCCAATACGGTGACAGCTCTTTAATTGCCAGAGAATGTTATCTGATTAATACAGGAATTGCGAATGGAGTTAATATAGAAACTATGCTCAGTGACTTTGCAAAACGAAGCAATAATGAAGATATTGAAAGTTTTTCTGAGATTTTTGAAGTGGCAAACAGGGCAGGGGGAAATATAAAAAATATTGTTTATGAAACCAAAAATATGATTAGTGACAGACTGGATGTTGAGTTGGAACTGGAAACTATGGTAAGTGGCAAGAAAAATGAGTTAAACATTATGATTATTATGCCGTTAATTGTAGTTACTATGATTAAAGGACTTGGGACAAGCGGAACGGCAATGACAGTTTTTGCGAGTAAATTAATTGCCTTGTGCATTTTTGTTGCCGCATATGCGTTGGGAAAAAAGATGACAGATATTAAAGTATGATTTGATTTTATGAAATCTTTATAATTGGATCAAATCAACAGTTTTCCGGCAGAAAGGATCGGTTATGGGAATTGAAAATTATACAGTAAATATAGCTTGCGCAGTAATAGAGACAATCTTTGTTATTTTCTGGCTTTTTTTATTTATCAAATATCATTCGAGATATGATGATTATATAGAAGCTGTAGATAAAAAAACATATTTAATGACATCTTTGTTTTTTATTGGGTATGGGATGAATGAGCTTATGCATATTGATGTAAATAAAGCAAAGGCAAAGAAAAAAATACGGGAAATGGCGCAGCTTTATAATGAATATGCAGAATTTTACTATTACACAAAAATAGCAGCACAATTTACTTATTGCCTTACGTTTCTTCCGATTGCTTTTTTTGTGGGGGCGATTACAGGAGATGGTATGATGGTGTTGGTTGGAATTATCGCATCTTTTATCCTGCCTGTTTATTTTGAGTTTGATATTTCATCACAATTAGAGAAACGGCATGAAGAACTCATGCAGGATTTTCCGCATATCCTGTCTCAAATGTCGCTGTTGTTAAATGCGGGAATGCCGTTGAGGGAAGTGCTGCGAAAGCTGTCGGTAAGAAAAGAAACGCTCTTTTATCAGGAAATGGGAATTATGGTAAAAATGATTGATAATGGAGATTCGGAATATGATGCTATGCGCCAGTTTGCAGATCGGTGCGGCGTGCCGGAAATCCGGAAATTTTCTTTGATGGTAATGCAGAATATCACAAGAGGAAGCGAGGGAATGGCTGCTTCGTTAAAGGAAATGTCAGATGAGATCTGGAATGAAAGAAAGAACCATGTAAGACAGTTGGGAGAAAAGGTGTCGGCACGGTTACTGATACCGATTATGATGATTTTTGGAGGTATTCTTGTCATGGTAATTGTTCCTTCCTTATCATCATTTAATTTTTGATATAGGGCATGAGAGTGCTTTATATAAATAAATAATAGTGGAAAGGAGGAAAACGATATGTACTTAGAAATGACAACATGGGCGAGGGTAGGTCTTATAAAAGCAAAAGAAAGCGTACAGTCTGCAGTAAAAAAATTCTTTCTGGATGAGCAGGGAGATACCAATATGATTTCTATCATTATTATATTGGTTATTGTAGTAGCATTAGCGGTTGTATTTAGAAAGAATATTGCAACATTGGTTAATAATATGTGGCAACAAGTTTTTAAAGATGCTAAAGATAGTACAAAAACTAATATAAATATAAATGCCCCTGCTGATACTAATGGTACAACATTTGAATAAAAGGTAAGAGATATTGTTTTATACTGGAAAGAGGGAAAAATATTTCCCCTTTCCAGTGAGAAAATATGGAGATTATGTTATGAAGTATATTACAGTATTGTTATTTTTAGGATTAGTAATTACATCCTGGGCAAAGATTGGCTTGTCTGTTTTTGATGATAAATCAAGCTATGATCGTTATGTAGCCGAGGGCGCAGCTTACGAAGAGGATGAAATTTATGTCAGGGCTTTGAATGCTTATCAGTCTGCCCTGCAGTATGATGAGAATAATAAGGAATTGAAAAAGAAAATTATGCAGATATATTATAAAATGGAGGATTACGATTCCTATTGTAATTATAATCTTCAAATGATTAATCAATATCCGTCAGAGGCGGAGTTTTATATTAATCTGCTTACCTATTATAAAGAGAACAGTAATAGAAAACTGATAAAGTTTGTGGATACGATACCGGAGGAAATGCAGGAAAAGGATGAGATTGCTTCCTATATTGAGTATGCAAAAAAATTATATACCTTGCAGGGCCTTGGGCTTGATGAAATGACAGATTTTTTATATGGATACAGCAGGGTTACAAAAAATACATGGGATGAAGCCGGAAAGGAAATCCAGATTCAATATCTGTATGGAGCAGATGGGACATTATTATTTGATAAAAGTAATTTTTTAAAAGTAAGTCCGGTTGGTACAACAGGGCAGTATCTTGTCCAGACACAGAATGGGAATTGGAAGATTATTAACAGTGCGGAATATACGCTGGCGCAGCGTAAAGCTGCAGATATTGATGATATCAGCCTGTTTACATATAATTATGCTCCTGCCGTTGTTGATGGAAAACTGTCTTATGTTACTATGGAATTTAAAATTGCGGATATGTCGGAAAATGAGAGTATCAGCGGATTTAGCAACGGGTATGCGGCAATTGAAAAAAATCAGAAATTCGCAATCATAGATTCCCAGTTGACATTGCTTTCGGAATATCAATATGATGATGTGAAAAAGGATGACTTTGGACGGGTATATATGAACGGATGTTTTATTGCAAAAGAGAATGGTAAATATTATTTTATCAATAATGAAAATGAAAAAGTGTCGGAAAACGGCTTTGATGATGCCAGGGTATTTGCAGGGGCACAGCCTACTGCAGTAAAAATGGGAAATCTCTGGGGATTTGCAAATTCTTCCGGGGAACTTTATATTGACTGCCAATATGAGGATGCAAAACCGTATTCCAATGGATATGCCGCAGTGAAAAAGGATGGTTTGTGGGGGTATATTAATGCAGCGGGGGAATTTGTTATTGAGCCTCAGTTTATAGAAGCAGGGAATATGACAAAGCAGGGGGTAGCTTTAGTTAAGCTGCCGGAACAGGAATATAACGAAGAAGAGGAAGAAACGGAAGCGATATCGGGGTATGCAATAGTAACCTACAATTATTTAGCCATACAATCCGAAAGTGAAGAAGAAAACTGATATTGCAGGGAAGGAATGTTGAAGATATGGGCTATATCATAGTGCTGTCCGCAGCATTTGGATTACAGTTTTTGATATTATTTCTTTGGAAAAAAGATCAGTTGTTATTTACAGGAAAGAAACAGGATGAATTAAAGGTTTTGGAGGCAGGCAGCCCTAAAAGAAAATATAGTGTTAAAGATATAATCGAAGGGTTGTCTGCTTTTGTTCTGACCGGGGCTGTTTGTGTGTATTTATACTATTGGAATGCAGATCTTTTGAATTTTTGTAAACTGATGCTTGTGTATTTTTTGCTTTTGTTAATTTCCGTATATGACTGGAAAGAGCATAAAATTCCAAATCGTTTTCTTGCTGTGTGCTTTCTTATTAGAAGTATATTGTTTATCGTTGAGTTTTTTTATCATAGAAAATTGATGAAAGCCATACTGATCTCCTGCATTGGAGGTATGTTCATAACGCTGGTTGTGTTATTACTGCTTGTATTGTTGACAAAGCAGGGGTTCGGTATGGGAGATGTGAAATTATTTGCTATAATTTGTTTTACCATTGGCTTGATGCCTGCTTACAATTTGTTTTTTTATAGTGTTTTATATACGGCAGTCTGTTCTATTTTTTTGCTGCTGGTAAAGAAGGTTAGTAAAAAGCATACAATGCCATTCGGACCGTTTATTTTTATGGCATATATAACGCTTGTCTTTTTTCAATTATATTAAAGAAAAAGTGAGGGAAAAACAATGTGGAAAAAAATAGAAAAAGAAAAAGGGGAACTGACAATAGAAGCAATTATAGTTGTCACAGTAACGATTTTCATTATATTTCTTACATTGGATATTGCATTGGCTGTTTACAGACAGGTCAATGTTTCTGTGACGGCAAATAAAGTTGCCGACAATATTGGCAATATTTACGGTTCGCCGTATAAAGAGCCAGACATGGGATATCAAAACAAAAAGGATTTTAAGAAACTGAATTTGTATCGTTTTTTTGGAAAGAAAAATACAAATCAGGAAACAGTAAAAAAAGCGATGTGGTATGCAGGATATTCTTTAAAGAAAACAGAGCTTTCCTCACAGGAGGCAGATTATGCAAATGAAATACAGGCATCGATAGATACAAATACCATAGGAAACCAGGTTATTACAGTAACCATTACAAGGAAATATGAAGACTTTTTTTTAAAGCCGATTAGCTGGTTTGGAATTGAGCCGTATTATACCTGTACGGCAAGCGGAACAGCGCAGTGTTATGATGTCATTGGATATATTAATGAAAAAAGCTTCCGTCAGGAAATGTATAAAAAGCTTGATGGTACGAATCAGATAACAACAAGTATTAATTCTATCATATCCGCTGCGAAAACATTGATAGAAACAGTTGAACTTTTTTTTACGTAAAATTTATGATAGTTTTGTATTGGATATGATAAAGGAGAATGTGAAATGAGATTTTTTCTAAAAAAACAAAATGGAGTTATTACCATTATGATTTCATTAATCTTAGTGGCAATTATGTCATCAAGCTCCCTGTTGATGGAAATTGCAAGATATAGGAATCATCAGGCGTTATTAGAGGAAATTGTAGATAGCGCATCCTTTTCCATGCTTTCCAATTATGACAGTGATTTGTTAAAAAGGTTTGGTTTGTTAGCGATGTCTGATAAAGTGACGAAAGATGAATATCTTAAATATCTAAAAACGAATGTAAATGGTGATATAGAAGATCCCAATGCTGTGGAACAGATGTTTGATATCTTAGAGGATGATACCAGCCTGGAAGGTATCTATGCGTTAAATGATGTCAATGTTTTGAGACGTCAGATATTGGAGTTTTCAAAATACAGGGTTCCAGTGAGCTTTGTTGAAAATGTGGCGGATTTGGATAAATTGATTAAAAGCTTGAAAAAGAAGCTGAATGAAATGATTCCATTTTTAAATGTTTTTCAGGCGGTGGCAGGCTGTTTTGAAAAAATGTTGAAGACATTTAAAGCAGGGGTGGAATATGAGAACAGCACAAAGGATATGGAAACAAAGGCAAATGAATACGATGAAACGTATGATGCTTTGGAGAAAAAATTAAAAGAAAAATTAAAGTATGTAAAAGAAAATAAACCAGTAGAGCCAACAGAACCAGAAGCGCCAAAAGAGATGGAAAAAGAAATGCCGGAGACATTGGAAGAGTTCTTAGAATTGTTAGGTTTTGACAAATTAGAGGATTATATAGATTTAAAGGATGATATTAAAGAACCAAAATTAGAGGATTTTGTCTCCGATGCTAACGGTACAGCGGAGGAAAAATATCAAAAAGCGATACAGTTATATAACGAAGAATATGATGGGAAAAGCACAGGCGGATATAAATGGGATGATTATAAAAAAGACAAAAAAAAATACAATAAGGAAAAAGAAGATTATAAAGAAGAGTATAAAAAATATGAAAAGAAAGTAGAAAAGTATGAGAAAGATTTGGAGGAATATAAAAATACAATAAAAAATTATAATAAGGAATTAGAAAATTGCAAAAGCGAATTTTTGACAGCGATTAAAAATTATAAAGAGGCAATTGGGACATATCAGGAAAAGTTTGAAGCTTTCCAGAGCAGCTATGATAGCCTTGCGACGGCAGCAGTGGATATGGCGATAGAAGAGCAGAAGGCAAATTATAAGCAATCATTGGAAGAACAACAACAGTCGGCAGATCAAGATGGAAACAGAATGTCGGATCAAGAAAAAAATGAAAAAATAGAAGATTTTGAAAAAAAAGCTGATAATTTATCAAAATCTACAAAAGAATTTGATGGATTATTAAATACAGCTTTGAATGCATGTAATGAACTCACCAGTACTTCTTTGGAAAATAAACAGCAAAAATTATCGGAATATTATGTGGAGATAGAAGGAGTAGCTATTATAGAATTAAATAGTAATGAAGAACTGCCGAAAAAATGTAACATTAATTTAACAGGGGTCATGATAGGTAATATGCTGAGCAACTTTTTAAAACCTTTTGCAGCAGTGGAGGCTTTGATTTCACAAATATGCGATTCACTGAAATCATTGGGAACGATAATGCATTTTATATCAGAATGTTCCAATGCTTCCGGTCTTTTTGATTCAAGATATGCTGTAAAGATAGATGAAGCATATTTTCAGTCTCTCCCATCAAAAGTTTCTGCATCTGAAACAAGTTCAGAGCATGATTCAGAAGATAAAAATGATGTTACTGCGATGTTGAATGATTCGCAAAGAATTGCTGATTCCATTGGTTATGATATTTCGAATTTATATCCTGCCAATAGAGAGAGTAATGTAAATACTAAATTACAAAATGATATTGAAAATTTAAAAACAGATATGGCAGATATTTCTGAGCTTGCTGAAAATTCAATTTGGAAAATTGGAAATATTATAAAGTTGTTTCATGCATTTGGAAGTTTTATTAGTCATTTAATTACCTTTTATAAAGATTTAATTCTTGATTTGGCTAATACAATTTATAATTCTTTATTAATTACAGAATATGCGACAACGATGTTTTCTAACAGAACGGTAACAAATGCTGATAAAAATTTAAAAGGTGATACATACAGTTCTTTTCAACGGTATTATGGACGGAAGTCAACAATGTCCCGACAGCTTTTATTGTCAAAATTTAAGTTTTTTCAAATGTTTATGCCGATTGGGAGTTTGTTTTTATATAATCTGGTAGATAAAAATACAGATACCAGTTTCGCTAAAGCAGAACAGGAATATATTTTTGCTGGGACGAGCAGTGAAATGACAAATCAGGGAATTGTATATTCAATCTTATTCTTTATTCGGTATTTATTGAATTTGCCATCTTGTCTTGGAAATGAAACGGTAAAAGTTTCCCTTGACATCCCGGTGGTAGGAATTGTGGTATTTTTGCTTTGGGTGGCGGCAGAAACAATGGTTGATATGCAGATTCTTACGGTGTTTAAGAAAGGAGTCCCTATTATCAAATTACCGAAGCAGGTTTACTTATCAGCAAGCGGGGTTGATGATTTGGTGAAAAAATTTAAAGAAGGATTTGGAAGTTTATATAATTTGATAGGAGAGGATGATATGAAGGAAGAATCAAAAAAATTTCAAAATGCATTAAAGGATTTCCAGTCTGATTTTGATGATGAATTTAAGAAAGGGGAAATGGAGGAAGAAAGTGGCAAAGAAGAAGAAAAAAGCTGGTTTCAAGATTATAAAGAGGATCTTCTTAAAAATTTACAAGAATTTACCTATACGGAACATATGAATATCCTGCTGCTTTTTATTCCAGAAAAAACGAAACTGCTGAGAATGCAGGATTTAATTCAAATGGAAATGAATCATAAAAAGTTTATGGATGGAAAGGTAGATCAATATAAGCTGGAAGAGGCATATACATATTTGAGGTTATATACAAAGGCTCATTATAAACCGATATTGCCAATGCCTGATATACCGGGAGCGAATAATGAATATTTGACAATTGATAAGGTGTATTATGCAGGGTATTGATAAATTAATATATCTATGAGAAAAGAGGGTAATATGAATAAAAAATTTTTATCCGAAAAAGGCGTGTTGAGTGTGGAAGCTTCCATTGCTTTATCCGTGTTATTGTTTTTTGTGTTTTCCATGATGGATTTTGGAACGGTTTTCCGCGCACAGAACTATATGGTGCATGGAGCGGTTCAGACAGCGAAGGCATTATCGTATAAATCTTATGAATATAAAACGATAACCGCAGGTTCGACGGAAATTGCACTATCTCTCTTCAGTGAATTGTTTAGCGGAGTGACGGGAAAGACAGAAGAGCAGGATTTAAAGTTAATGTGGGGAATAGAAGGAATAGAAGAATGCACAGAATTGGTTTTTTATAATACTGCGGGAGCAAATCGGGAAAGTGTAGAAAATTCCATGAAAAGATATGGGATAGAAGATGTAAGCTTTAAGAGTACAGAGAAAACGGATGAGGATTTAATTATTAATATCAGTTACAAGGTAAAATTGAAATATCCGTTTTTTGGATTTTCAGAGGTTACCCTGCGGCAGCAGGCAAAATCAAGGTTATGGTAAGGAAAGTTATCATGAGGTTTTTAAATGCAGGCAGATGATTATAGGAAATACGAACCCTTCTTCGGTTCCTGGTATTTTGCGGACAATGCAAAGCTCGGCTCCGGCAATTTCGGCAGCGTTTTCCGGGTGGTGCGCCATGACGCCAATGTGAAGCCGTCGGCATTGAAGATTATTACGATCCCCAAAGAGGATTCGGAGATTGCAACGAGGCGTTCCGAGGGGATGGATGACGCGGGCATCCAGCGGTACTACCAGAATATGGTAGACGATATGAAAAGGGAATATGAGCTGATGTCGGAGCTGAAAGGCTGCAGCAGCATTGTTTCCTGTGAGGATTTTATGGCGTTCCGCCATGAGGACGGTTTTGGATTTGATATTATGATCCGCATGGAGCT
Source organism: uncultured Lachnospiraceae bacterium (assembly GCA_947629585.1). GTDB lineage: Bacteria > Bacillota > Clostridia > Lachnospirales > Lachnospiraceae > MGBC100174. Next base: position 17,354 of record CANREH010000034.1, read on the forward strand.
TTTGACGCCGTTAATTACCTATGAGGCAGGAAATGAAATGAATGAGATGGGGGTAATGGAGCTTGGCATTGATATGTGCCATGCCCTGGAGCGCTGCGAGCAGAAAAATATTATCCACCGGGACATTAAGCCCGACAATATTTTTATTTCCGATATGGGAGATTTTAAATTAGGGGATTTTGGCATCGCCCGGACAATGGAAGCGGACAATCTGCAGCTTTCTTCCCGGCGGGGAACGCCGAATTATATGGCGCCGGAGGTTTATTTTTCCAGGACGTATGACAGGACGGCGGATATTTATTCCCTGGGGATTGTGCTTTACCGGATGCTGAATGACAGGCTGCTGCCGTTTCTGGCGGCGGGATATGAAAAGAAGGATGCGGAGCTTGCGTTTTTGAAGCGTATGAAGGGCGTGGTGCTTCCGCGCCCGGCGCACGGGGATGAGGCGTTAAAGAGCATTGTATTGAAAGCCTGCGCTTATAACAGCCGGGAACGTTACCAGTCCCCGGGGGAAATGAGAAAAGATTTGGAACTGGTATATTCCATTATCAGGGACGGGGGAAGAATACCGGAAAATTTCGCCGTTGATCTGGATGCCACGGTTTCTACCAGCAATACCGATATCACCGCCGACATGGAAGCGTGGCTGATGCAGAATGTAAGCGCGGGGAGTAATGAAGAGCCTGCTGTAAAGAAAAAAAATAATTTATGGAAAGTGGCTATTCTTGGCTGCGCTGCACTGGCTCTGGGGGCGGGCATCTGGGCAGGAAAGAACCTGCTGTCTGCGAAAGAGCCTGCCATAGTAAGCACCGGGGAGAGTTTGGATGAAGATGCCGAGAAGGAACAGGAAAAAAATACCGAAAATGCCGGAGAAGTAGAAAATGAAAAAAAGCCGGATGAAACGGAAAGCGCAGACAGCCCCGACAGCGCAGAAGAGGCAGTTTCGGAAGAGGAGCTGGAAAAGGAAAGAAGGCTGGCGGTGACGAAGCTTAAGGGAAGCGAGCTGGAAACGATGGAGGAGCTTGCGGATTATAAAAATCTGGAAAGCCTGGATCTTGCGGAAATGGAGATTACGTCTTTGCCGGAGCTTTCCCCTCTGGAAAACTTAAAGGAATTAAATATCAGTTATACCAATATTACCGATATCGGCCCGTTAAAAAAGTGCGGCAGTCTGCTTTCCCTGGATATCAGCTACAATAATGAAAATATGACGGACAGGGCCGTTGTGGATACGCTTGCCTCGATGACGCAGCTGGAAGCTTTGAATGCAACCGGGGATTTGATTGTGGGAGAGCATGAGGAAAAGCTGGGGGCATTGACAAACCTGACGTCATTATATCTTGGGGCGGCAGGAATTTCTGACGGAGGTTTTTTAAGAAAATGTAAACATTTAAAAATATTGGATTTGCAGTCTAATCTGATGCTGGACAGTTTTCAGGATATTGCGGCGCTTGAAAATCTGGAAGAGTTGAATATTTCCGTTACGGGAATTACAAAACTGGACGGTATTGAAAAATTAAAAAAACTGGAAAAACTGGATATTTCCATGACGGATATTTCCGATGTTTCCATGCTGAAATCACTAAAGAATTTAAAACAGGCGGTTCTGCCGGGAAATCCCGGGATAAAAAAACAGATGGATTCTTTAAAGAAAACATTAAAGCAGTGTAAATTTGAAATGATTTAGGGGTGCTGGCATGAAGGTAGAGTGCGCGGTAATTTCCGATGCCGGGAAGGTGCGCGGAAATAATGAGGATAATTTTTTCCTGGACGGGGTCTGGAAAGAAAACGTAGGAGAGACGCATTGCGAAGCTGACATAAAAAAGGAAGGGAGCCGCTTTGCCTTTGCCGTCAGTGACGGCATGGGCGGGGAGGCCCTGGGGGAATTTGCTTCTTTGTCCGCCGTGGAAGCAATGCAGGTCATAAAGGAAAAAGGCTGGTCGGAACATGCGGCAGAGGAGTTTCTGGCTTTGGCAAAACAAAAAATGAAGGAATATGGGGATGCAAAGGGGCAGGAAGAGGAAGTGATGGGATCTGCCCTTGCTGTTTTTGTGATGGAGCAGCGGCAGGGATATGCGGTGAATCTGGGGGACAGCCGTTTATATCTGTTCCGCGGCAGAGCGCTGCGGCAGTTGTCAAAGGATCACACCCAGGCGCAGCTTCTGGTGGAGCATGGGCTTCTTTCTGAAGAAGAAGCAAGAAAACACAGGGGAGGACATGCCCTGACGCGTTTTCTGGGAAACTGCGTGGAACTGTCCGGGGAGGATTTTTACCAAAAAGAAATTTTATTGAAAAAGAATGATTTATTTCTGCTGTGCTCCGACGGGCTGACGGATATGCTGGAGCAGCGGGAAATAGAGCTTCTGCTCAAAAAATCATGCCGGCTTCCGGTGAAAAAAATAGCGGAATATTTATATAAAGCGGCAATGGACGCAGGGGGAAAGGATAATATTACCTGCCTGCTGGTCCGGATAAAACAAAGATAAGAAAAGAGGATGCTTATGAAAACGAGAAAACAAGTTTACTGCTTTCTGCTTGCCCTAGCGCTTTTGACGCTGCAGGTTTTGCCGGGGGAGATTTTTCCGGAAGGGATTTTTCCGGCGGGAGAACAGGCGCCGAAGGCGGCGCAGGTTCCGGAGCCTGTCTGCAGGTATTCTTTTAACCAGACCGTGGGCGCCGCGATCCCTGTCATCCGGGAAAATGATACTTTGGAGGGAAGCAATGCAGGGACCATTCCTTCCGAAAATGCCTCACTGACTGTCACTTATACGGAAGGAATCAGCGGAAAAGGAATTGCGCTGGACGGCAGTTACGGTTTAAAGCTTTTTCCACAGATAACAGGAAACCAGTATTCGGTTTCCTTCTGGGTAAAGCCGGAAACTGCAGGGATTTTTACGCCGTTTCTCTGTGCGGGGGAAAGCTTTCTTACGGAAGGGGAAACCAGCCTGGAAATCACGGAGGATGACAGCGCTTCCCCGATTGCCATTTCCACATCCCCCGGAGGAGGATATTTTGCCGGGAAAGGGCAGGGAATTGTAAACAATACATGGAACCATGTCTGCATGGCAGTAAACGGCGGGAAACTGCAGTTTTATGTGAATGGAAGCCTCCAGTCGGAAGGGGCTGTGCTGGAAAATATTTTATCGGAAAAAACAGAGTGGTATCTTGGCATTGACTGTTACAATACGTTATTTACCGGAAGCTTTGATAATATAGAATTTTATGACACCTGCCTTTCCAGAGAGGCAGTTTCGGAAGTATACAGCCGGGGAAAAAACAGCGCTGCCCAGGGAGCGGTCATAGGCATTTCTTTGAATAAAAATAACATGGCATTAAGCGGATATGGAGCTGTCGGAGCCTTGTATGCCCGGATTTCGCCGGAAAATGTGGAAAATCAGGAAGTGCTTTGGAAGTCTTCCAATGAAGAGACGGCGACGGTAGAAAATGGCGTGGTCAGGGCATGGAAAAACGGGACGGCGCTTATCACGGCGGAAACAAAGGATGGGAACTATAAAGCAGAGTGCAGCGTTACGGTAAAAGATGTCGTGGGGCTGACAGGGATCACATTAAGCGAGAAAACCCTTGTGCTGTCAGGGGATGGAAGCAGCGCATCACTGACAGCGTCTGCCGTGCCTTCCGGGGCATATCTGCCTCAATTAATTTGGAAAACATCGGATAAAAATGTGGCAGTCGTTGATGAAAACGGACTGGTAACGGCTGTTGCCAATGGATCGGCAGTCATTACGGCGGAAACAGAGGATGGAAGCGTTTCGGCTTCCTGCAGTGTGAAGACGGAGGGGCTGACCAAAGAAGTCGCCATGGAAAGCGTGGAGTTTTCAGAAACTTCCATTTCCTTAACGGAGAAAAAAAAGACCCGCACCTTGAAAACGAAAATTACGCCTGTCAATGCAGCGAACCAGCAGTGTACATATTATTCGGAGGATGAAGAAGTCGCTGTTGTAGATGAGGAAGGCAGGGTTACGGCTGTCGGCAACGGGACTACGAATATCTGCGTGATTACCAGCGACGGGCGGTTTACAGATTCCTGCCAGGTGACAGTGAGCGGTTTTCAGGAAACCAAGATACGGTCCATCAAGCTGGATTATGAATCCCTGAAAATTTCCCAGGGAGGGACCGGGTATCTTTACGCTGAAACTTCCCCGGCCAGCGCATCAGAAGATTTATATTGGGTAAGCAGCAACCCGGAGGTTGCGGATGTTGTGCCGGATGAGTTCGGCACTTCGGCGGAAATTATTGTGTATGCGGATGCCGTTATGGGGAGCACGGCGATGATTACAGCCTACACAGAGCACGGGGTCAGCGCGGAATGCTTTATTGAAGTGGCAGAATACGGGGTAAAAAAGATTTCCATCGAGGAGTCCAATGTCTGCCTGCTGCCGGGAGAGAGCTTCGGCGTGGACGCACAGATCAAGCCGGAAGAGGCGGCGACGGCGGAATTATTGTGGAAGTCAAGCGACAGGAAGGTGGCGAAGGTAAGCAGCCTGGGGATTGTAAAAGTAGATAAAGAGGCAAGGGCAGGACAGACGGCAAAAATTACTTCCATGAGCCTGTCCAGAAAGAAAAAGGATTCGTTCACGGTGACGGTAAAAGAAAAGAAAGTCCCGGTGAAAAAATTAACGGCAAAAAAGAAAACCTTTACCTTATATCCGGGGCAGACGGCAAAATTCCACGCAGATTACAGCCCAGGAAATGCGACGGAGCATACAATTCTTTATGAAAGCCAGAATAACAAGATCGTGAAGGTCGATAGCAAAGGGACGATTTCCGTCCCGGCGGATTATTCCGGGACGGCGGAAGTGAAGGTAACGGCGAAGACAAGGAACGGGAAGAAAGTCACAGCCGTTGTCAGCGTAAAACAGAGGGAAGTCAAAGTAAAAAAACTTTCCATGTCGCGTTCCAGCCTGGATCTTTATGCAGGAAAAAGCACGACGTTATATGTGAATTACAAACCGGGCAACGCGGATGGAAATGTTACATGGACAAGCAGCAACCAGAATCTTGTCAAGGTAAATGGAAACGGAAAACGGGCAGCCGTACAGATAGGGAATGTTTCCGGCAAAGGGAACGCAGTCATTACGGCAAAGGATGCCAACGGCGCGACGGCATCCTGTCAGGTGTCGGTGCTGCCGAGAATATCGGAGGATACGGATCAGGGCAGTCAGGAACAGAGTACAGAAAGCAGTTCCGGCGGGAAACAGAAAAAGGAATTGAAAACCATTTCTTTTAATAACCTGCCTTATGTCAGCGTGTCGCGCGGCAAAAGCGTAAATCTGAAAAAAATGCTGTCCGTATCGCCGGGGGACGCAGACTATCAATTGACATGGAAAAATAAGAACCATTATATTTCCGTGACTAATTCCGGCATGGTTTCCGTATCGGCAAAAGCGCCGAAGAAACTGGTCGATACCATTCTGGTGACTTCCGACAATGGAAAAAAAGCAAGTATTTATATTAGGGTTGGGAAAAAATAAGTAACAGAACACAATATGTCAAAAACAGAGAAAAAGAGAGGAATGGTAAACATGAAAAAAAACTGGTTAATTGGGAAAAAAGCAGCGGCTTATGTCATGGCTGTGATTTTGGCAGGCAGCTTAAGCCTTAGCGGAAATGAGGCAGGCCTGCAGGCTTCCTCCGCTTATTTCAGCATGGTAGAGACAGAAATTACCCTGATGGTCGGGGAAACTGACTTTATTGAAGTGAACCTTATGCCTGATATCAGCTATACGGAAAAAAGCCTGACATGGAGCTCCAGCGACAGCAGCGTTGTCAGCGTTGATACCGAGGGCATCATTACTGGGATGGCGGAAGGAGAGGCGGATATCACGGCATCTATGCCGGACGGCAGCAGCGAAATCTGCCATATAACAGTTTCCGGCTATATGAATGAGACAGACGATCCGGATTGGGATTCTGATGAATCGGAAGTGGGAGATCCGGACGATTACAGCGAAACGCCGCCGTTTACATCCCTGACAATCCCAAAGCAGGTGACGATTTATACAAAGGAAACTTATTTCATGGAACTAAGTTATGAGCCGCAGGAAGCAGACGAGGAAACGATAACGTGGCAGAGCAGTAATCCCAATGTTGCGGAAGTGGATGAGAGCGGTCTTGTGACAGCCTTAAAGACAGGGACGGTAAGGATTATTGCCATGACGCCAAATAACATCACGGCAACCTGTACGCTTACCGTGCAGAAACCGCAGATAAAACTGGAGAAAAGCAAGGCAAAATTAAAAGTCGGGAAAAAAATCAGGATTCTCGCAACCTGCAGCCCGGACACCGTGCCAACCTTTAAATCACAGAATAAAGCGGTAGCGACCGTAACAGCAAAGGGAATGGTAAAGGCGAAGAAAAAAGGGAAGACCGTCATTGTCGTGAAGGCGAACGGGGTGTCCAAGAAGTTTAATGTCACTGTGGTGAGGTAGGGAAAAGTATTTAGAAAAGTGGAGGATTATTATGAGAAAAGTAAAATTATTTTTAATGTTATTAGCAAGCTTTGGTGTGTTTTCAATGGCAGCTCAAAATGAGGCAGAGGCAGCAGTGGTAATGGATACGGAAGATAACGATGTTTTTGATCAGGCAACGGTATTTTCTGTTGGTGATACAATCAATGGCAATATTGCGGAAAAACCGGATAGCAACGACGTTGATATTTATAAGTTTACATTAACAGAAGAAGGACGATTGAATTTAAAAATGACAGCATATATGCAATATAATACAATAATTATTTATAACAGCGATGGAGAGCAGCTATGGTATACCGATCGAAATGAGTGGAATTCCAATACGGGTTTCCTCAGAGATGAGTATTCAATCGACTTACTTGCAGGAACGTATTATCTTAAAATATCAGGATATAGAGATTATGACAGTACCTATTATTGGTCAACAGGAAATTATACATTAGAAACAAATTTTGTAAATGCTAATTCTAATACTTATGAGCCTAATAATAGTTTTGCAGAAGCAAATGAAATTATTTTAGGAAATACAGTAAATGGGCAGGTTGCGAAGACTGCTACTGATGATTACGATTTCTTTAAGTTTAATATAAGCCAAGATGGTGAAGTTTATTTAAAAATGACAGCATATATGCAATATAATACTATGATTATTTATGATAATGACGGTAATCAGTTATGGTATACCGATCGAAATGAATGGAATTCTAATACAGGATTTAAAAGTGATGATTACAATATTGATTTATTAGCAGGGACATATTATCTTAAAATATCAGGATATAGAGATTATGATAGTACCTATTATTGGTCAACAGGAAATTATACATTAGAAACAAATTTTACAAGTGCAAATACCAATATACAGGAGCCGAATAACAGTTTTGCAGAGGCAAAAGAAATTACTTTAGATAGTGAAGTAAATGGGCAGATTGCTATGAATGACAGTTATGATATTTATAAATTTACAATGAATGCTTCCGATTCCATTGATATTGATATGGCTTCCTATATGCAATATTATTGTCTTAACCTGTATGATTCTGATGGGAAAGAACTTTGGTATACCGATCGAAATGAATGGAATAGTAATACTTACATAAGAAAGGACAGCCATACGATTGCTTTGACAGAAGGAACATTTTATTTAAAAGTAACGGGATATAGAGATTATGATAGTACCTATTATTGGTCAACAGGAAATTATACCTTTTTAATTTCCAAGCATCAGGAGGCAGTGGAAATTAAGAATGAAGAGGTAGAGGAAAGCAATGATAATAATATTACAGATAATAATATTGTAACTGCAAAACCGAAAATGAGCAAGAAGAAATTAACATTAAAAAAAGGGAGATCAGCTTATTTGACTGTATTAAATGCAACAGGCACCATCAAATGGAAATCAGCAAATAAGAAAATTGCAACAGTATCTTCCAGTGGATTGGTAACGGCAAAGAAAAAAGGAAAGACAGTGGTAACAGCAAAAGTAAATGGTAAAACTGTAAAGTGTAAAATCACGGTGAAAAAATAAAAGATGTCAGAAGATAATGAGGCTAAAGAGTGCTCAATATAAAATTTAATTGACAAGGAGGAAAAACTATGAAGAAAAGTAGTAAGAAAATTTTATGCTGTTTTCTGTCCGTTTCTATGGCATTAAATGCAGCAGGAATCTGCGGCGGAAAATTGGAGGCAGGAGCGCCTGTCAGTGTACAGGCAGCGAAAGCAGATGAAAATGGGTTTGTGATTGAAGATAATGTGTTGATAAGTTATACGGGAGAAGGGGGAAATGTTGTTATACCAGATGGGGTAACGGAGATAGGGGAACGTGCATTTTATGATTGTGATAGCTTAATAAGCATAGAAATCCCGGATAGTGTTGTGTCAATAGGAGATTATGCATTTCGTTATTGTGGTGGATTAACAAGCATAGAGATCCCGGATAGTGTTGTGTCGATAGGAGATTATGCATTTCAGTGTTGTGGTGGATTAATAAAAGCAGAAATTCCAGAGAGCGTAACAAGCATAGGGGCAGGTATATTTTCTGATTGTAATGATATGGAAGAAATTTTGGTGGATGAAAATAATCAAAATTATATTTCAGAGGCGGGGGTTTTATTTGATAAAGAAAAGTCAGAATTATTATGTTATCCGGCAGGAAAGCAAATGGAAACATATAAGATTCCTGAAAATGTAAAAAAAATAGGAGATAGTGCATTTTATGATTGTCGTGAATTGAAAAATATAGAAATTCCAGCCAGTGTAACAGAAATAGGAGATAGTGCATTTTATGATTGTCGTAAATTGAAAAATATAGAAATTCCAGCCAGTGTAACAGAAATAGGAAATAATGTATTTTTTCAGTGTTTTGAATTGACAAATATAGAGATTCCAAAGTGTGTAACAACGATAGGAGATTCTGCATTTTTAGCTTGTGGAGGATTAACAAGCATAGAAATTCCAGAGTGTGTAACAACGATAGGAGATTCTGCATTTTCAGGTTGTAATGGATTAACAAAAATAGAGATCCCGGAGAGTGTAATAAGTATAGGGACGGGTGCGTTTTCTGATTGTGATGATATGGAAGAAATTTTGGTGGATGAACGTAATCAGAATTATATTTCAGAGGGAGGAGTTTTATTTAATAAAGAAGAGACTGAGCTATTATGCTATCCGGCAGGAAAGCAGATAGAAGCATATAAAATTCCAGAAAGCGTAAAGGCAGTAGTAAATAGTGCATTTAGGGGTTGTAAAAGCTTAACAAGTATAGAGATCCCAGACAGTGTAACAGAGATAGGAAATTATGCATTTTCAGCTTGTGAAGGATTAACAGGCATAGAGCTCCCGGCCAGTGTAACAGAGATAGGAGATAGGGCGTTTTATTACTGTACAAGCTTAACAAAAATAGAAATCCCGGCTAGTGTAACAGAGATAGGAGATTCTGTATTTGAGCATTGTGAAGGATTAACAAGTATAGAGCTCCCGGTCAGTGTAACAGAAATAGGAGATAGGGCATTTTTTGATTGTGGCTTAACAAGCATAAAGCTCCCGGCCAGTGTAACAGAGATAGGAGATCTTGCATTTGCGTATTGTTTTAGCTTAACAAGAATAAAAATCCCAGATGGTGTAACAGAGATAGGAGATTCTGTATTTGCTGGTTGTGAGAAATTAACAAGCATACAAATTCCAAACAGTGTGATAAGGATAGGAGATTCTGTATTTGAGCATTGTGATAGCTTAACAAGTATAGAGCTCCCGGCCAGTGTAACAGAGATAGGAGATTCTGCATTTTTGGGTTGTGGCTTAACAAGCATAAAGCTCCCGGCCAGTGTAACAGAGATAGGAGATTCTGTATTTAAGTATTGTGATAGCTTAACAAGCATAGAAATCCCAGCCAGTGTAACAAAGATAGGAGATTCTGTATTTGCTGATTGTGAGAAATTAACAAGCATAAAGCTCCCGGCCAGTGTAACAGAGATAGGAGATTCTGCATTTGAGAATTGTTATAGCTTAACAAGCATAAAGCTTCCGGCCAGTGTAACAGAGATAGGAGATTCTGCATTTTTGGGTTGTGGCTTAACAAGCATAGGGCTTCCAAACAGTGTAACAGTGATAGGAGAGAGTGCATTTAGAGATTGTACAAGCTTAACAGGTATAGAAATCCCGGATAGTGTAACAACAATAGGAGATACTGCGTTTTATAATTGTGATGGATTAATAAGCGTAAAAATCCCAGATAGTGTAACAAGTATAGGGGCAGGTGTATTTTCTGCTTGTAGTTATATGGTGGAAATTTTGGTGGATAAACGTAATAAGAACTATGTTTCAGAGGAAGGAGTTTTATTTAATAAAGAAAAGACTGAACTATTATGTTGTCCATTAGGAAAGCGGATAGAAGCATATAAAATTCCAGAAAGCGTAAAGGCAGTAGGAAATAATGCATTTTTGGGTTGTAATATAACGAGTATAGAAATTCCGAACAGTGTAACAGAGATAGGAGATTCTGCATTTAAGAATTGTTATAGCTTAACAAGCATAGAAATCCCGGCTAGTGTAACAGAGATAGGAGATTCTGCATTTTTTGGTTGTGAAGAATTAACAAGCATAGAGATTCCGGACAGTGTAATAAAGATAGGAGATTCTGCATTTGAGAATTGTGAAGGATTAAAAAGCATAGGGCTCCCGGCCAGTGTAATCGAAATAGGAGATTTTGTGTTTGAGAATTGTGAAAGATTAAAAAGCATAGAAATCCCAGCCAGTGTAACAAAGATAGGGGATTCTGCATTTAAGAGTTGTTATAGCTTAACAAGCATAGAGCTCCCGGATAGTGTAACAGAAATAGGGAATTCTGCCTTTGAGGATTGTGATGGATTAACAAGCATAGAGCTCCCAAACAGTGTAACAAAGATAGGGGGTTCTGCGTTTTATGACTGTGATGGATTAACAAGCATAGAGCTCCCGAACAGTGTAACAAAGATAGGATATTCTGTATTTGGGAGTTGTGGTGGATTAACAAGTATAGAGATTCCGGATAGTGTAACAGAGATAGAAGATTCTGCATTTTTTGGTTGTGAAGGATTAACAAGCATAGAAATTCCGAATAGCGTGAAATGTATAGGGTGGGACGCATTTTCTAGGTGCAGTAATTTAAAGGCAGCAGCAATTCCAGATAGTGTGATAAGATTTTATTTTGAGGTATTTGATGGTACAAGCCCTGATTTTACCATTTACTGCCATGAAAACTCTGCCGCCCATTCCTATGCAGAAGAGTATGGTTATCGCTATGAAATTGTAGATGCTGATACTGATGTAGGAGAAGCCATGCGAAAGGCATTGGAAGGAGACAAAGAAGAAGAAAAAGAAGAGTTTGTGATAGATGAAAATGGCATCTTGACAGATTATAACGGTGAAGGAGGAGACGTTGTCATTCCAGAAGGTGTGACAGGAATTGGTGACGGCGTATTTTCCAATTGTACAAATCTGGTTAGCGTCAGTATTCCATCTACATTGAAAAGTATAGGGAAATCGGCGTTTTTCCATTGTGAAAATCTGGAAAGATTTTTTGTTTCGGAGGGAAACGAAGCCTTTGTTTCTATTGACAGTGTTTTATACACAAAAGATAAAAAGCTGGTTCAGTATCCGATTGCCAAAAGAAAAGCAGTGGCTGCAGCGATGAGTATTACTACAAGAACAGGTGATACGGCACAGACATGGCAGGAAGAATATGCAGTTGCGCCTGGAACGGAAGAGATTGGAGAAAGTGCATTCTGTTATGCGAAAAATCTGAAAAAAGTGATTTTGCCGGATAGTTTAAAAACTATAGAAGCATTTGCTTTTGATGCCTGTGCTAATTTGGAAGTTATGGAAATTCCATCAGGGACAGAAAGTATCAGTGAATGCGCGTTCCGAAACTGCAGCACTATGGCTGCTATCGCAATTCCAGACAGTGTAACAACAATATACGATAATGTGAATGTATTTTCTGGCACAAAAGATGAGTTTACGATTTACTGCCATGAAAATTCGGCAGCCCATGCTTATGCAAAAAAATATGGTTATCGTTTTTATCTGGTAGACGCAGGGAAAGATGTAGGCGAAACCATGTATAAGAAATTAGAGGAAGAAAGTACCGGAGGGAATACGGAAGAAGAAACCGAAGGAAGTACCGGAGGAAATACAGAAGGAGAAACCGGAGGAAGTACTGGAGGAAATACAGAAGGAGAAACCGGAGAAAACACTGGAGGAAATACAGAAGGAGAAACTGGCGGAAGTACTGGGGGAGAAACTGGAGGAAATACTGGCGGAAGCATGGGAGGTGGAACCGGAGGAACTATCACGCCCCCATCTTCTGGCGGGAGCAGCCTGCCTTCTGCAGGGGTAACTTCTCCATCAGATACAGAAAAGCAGGATGAACCAAAAATGCCGGAAGAAGATAACCAGACAGAAGATAACAATCAGGAAGGGAATCAACAGCAGCCGGAGGATATAAATAAACAGGAAAGCCAGCAGCCAGGACAGCAGCCGGAAGAAAACCAGGGACAAGGTAATGAACAAAAGGATAGTAATTATAATGCAGATGATAATAAAACAACAAAAGGAAAATTGACATTAAAAAAGAAAAAAATCATTTTAAAGAAAGGGCAGAAATCCAAAATCAAGATTACGTCCAAATTAAATACCGGAGTTACCTACCGTTCCCTGAATGCTTC
>CANREH010000035.1 GCA_947629585.1 uncultured Lachnospiraceae bacterium
AGAAACCACAAAAAAATTTCAGCGTTTTTACCATAACTTTTTCTTCAGTCCAGCCGCAAGGCTGAACTGTTACCAAACCGTTGATTCAACGGCATTTCCAATCAATTTAGTATCTCAGGAAAAAGTTAAGAAAAATGTAAGAAATTTGACACAATTTCCGGCAGAGGAATGATTATACTGGTAATGTAAGCAACGTATTATCATTCTAAAGGAAAAGGAGATGGTCAGATTGAAGAATCAATGGAAAGAAAAAAGAAAAAAATTTTTGTTTTTCTTAAGCCTGTTTCTTTTGATTTTATGCGGGGCAGGCTGCGGGAGAAAAGGCGGGCATCATAAAGAAAGTCATTCGGCTTTCGTGGATGAAGAGAAATCCCATCAGAAGGAAGAAAATACAGAAATGAAACAACAGGAAGAAAAAGATGAAAGAGAGATTGTCGTGGCAGTATTAGAAAAGACAAGCTCTCTTCAGGATTTTCTGAATGATTTTAACAGCTATCAGGATGATTACCGGGTGAAGCTTGTTTCTTATGAGGATTATGAAGATCCGCAGATGAAATTAAAGAGTGATATTGCCGGGGAAAATCCGCCGGATATTGTAAGCTGCTCATGGGAAGGTCAGGAGCTGTTGGATTATCTGGATAACAAAGGGGTATCGGAGGATCTTACTCCCTATTTGGATTCTGATCCGGAAATTGACGCAGAGGATCTGATGGAAACGCCGTTAAATCTTTTAAAAACGAATGGAAAACTTACAAGAATTGCATCCGGATTTGGCATTTTTTGTACTGCCGGAAGCCGGAAAGTGATTGGCGACAGGCTTACTTGGAACTGGGAAGATTATGGAAAGATATGCAGGAAGGAGAAAGAGAGAAACGGAAAGCCCATTAAGAACTTTTACGGGGCCGGGGCGTTCTTAACATGGAGGCTGGCATTTTTTTGTTCGTGGCAGCAGTATATGGATATTTCCACAGGAGAGGTCCGTTTTAATGAGGAAAATTTTATAAAACCAATGGAGATGTTAAAAGAATTTGAAGATTATGGAAATACAGGAAACAATGGAGAAGAATTTGTCAGGGATTTTTTCCTGCTGAATAATTTAAGTGAAATTTGTGATGAGGAGTATTTAAAGGAAAAGAAAGGTCATGCAATCTTTGAGAAAGATGATTTACAGCTTATGGGATATCCTGTCAATGAAGGAAACGGTATAGCCATGAAATTTCCACAGTGTTTTGCAGTCCTTGCATCCTCCGGTAAGAAAGAAGGGGCTTGGCAGTTACTCAGCAGTTTTTGGAAATATGATGAGAAGACCAGATTTTTTGAGGGATTGTCAATGAGAAAATCGAGATTTGAATACATCAAAGCCTGTGCCATGTCAAAAAAAAGATATCGGGTGAAAGACAAAAAATACAGTTTTATGACTCCGGACGGAGAACTTAAATATTATGAAGAAGTGATTCCGAGTATGCCCAAAGGGTTGGAAGTAACGGAAAAACAGATGAAAAACATAGAAAAAATCATTGATCTGGCGGATATAAGATATCTGCCGGATCATGGCGGATTATATGATATCATTATCAATATGAGTACCGGAAAAACGGCACAGGAAGCGGCGGAGGAATTACAGGAGCAGATTCGTTCTTATCTCAATGAGAATATGTAATGAAACCTATCACGAAAAAACAAAGGGGGTCATGTTATGAAAATCATGAAAAAAAGTAAAAGGCAAGGTTTTCTTTTTCTTTTTTTATTATTGATTTTATGTGGGACAGGATGTGTAAAAGGAGAAAACAGCGGAAATGAAAAAGGAAAAGAGAAGCAGGGTTTTGGGGAGCTTTTCATAGAAGAAGTAACGCTGGAACAGGAACTGACGCAGATTACGGCTGTTTCCTGTGCCAAAAACCGCGCTTATTTTGCGGGAAGTAAAGACGGAGAAATATGGATTGGAAGCATGGATTTTGAAGGGAAAGACCAGGAATGGGAGCAGACCGGCATTCAGGGGACGGCTTCCGCGCTTGCCACAGATGGAAAAGGAAATTTCCGCCTGCTTGTAAACTCTCTGAAAATAGAAGATGGAGAATATAAAACACAGTTAATATTAACAGAATATAAAAAAGGAGATGGAAAAGAAAACGGGGAAGGAAAGGTTTTAAAAGACGCAGATACGGTTATTTTAGACATGGAAAAAGAAATTGTCACTAAAGATCATCAAAAATTTATGGTATGTAAAAATGGAAAAAAAGAAAAGGAATTATCCGCCGCAATATCCTTTGCTTTCGATGTAAACGGCGATACTCTGGCGCTGTCTGTAACCGGAAGCACAGCCATTGAGATGTGGAATTTGAAAACCGGAAAAAAGGAATCTTCTTTTTCTGTTGATATTGGCGGCAGGGAAATTAACCATTTGTTTTTATCGGAAGATGGGGCGTATGATTTTTATGTGGAAAATTCCGCGGGAATTTACGGATGTAAGAAAGACGGGACAGGCGTTTTGCTGTTTCCGTGGGAAAAAGGAGGAGTTGTAGAATATTACCTTACCTGTATCGGCGGTGGGAACGGCGTATTTTTTGCAGCTTTGGACGGAAGCGGTCTATTCCGGATTGCGGAGGATGCAAAAACGGAAGAACAGGATGATGAGAAAGAGATTGTTGTGGCGGCGCTGGAAAGGACAGATGCACTTCAGAATTTCATTAATGATTTTAACGGCAGCCAGAATAATTACCATGCGAAAATTGTTTCTTATGAGCATTATGAAAATCCGGAGCAGCGTCTTAATATTGATATTACTACAGGAGATGCGCCGGATATCATCAGCTATGATCCCAGAAGCATAGGATCTGTTTCGGAATTATTGGATTCTTTGGAGAAAAAAGGGCTGTTAGAGGATCTGTCGCCTTATCTGGAATCTGATCCGGATTTGGACGAGGACGAGCTGATGGAAACGCCGTTAAAGCTTTTAAAGACGGATGGGAAGCTTACAAGGACCGCGCCTGTGTTTTATTTGTACTGCGCAGTTGGGAGCAGAAAGGCAGTAGGCGACAGGCTTACCTGGAGCTGGGATGATTATGAACGGATATACAGGAAACAGTCGGAAGAAAATAATATTCAAAATTTTGGCGGTGCCGGGCCGTTTGGAATATGGAGTTTATCATTTCAGTGTTCATGGAAGCAATATGTGGATGTTTCTGCCGGAGAGGTTCATTTTCAGGATGGGAACTATATTAAGCAGATTGAAATGTTAAAGCAGATGCAGTCACTGGAGGGAACAAACTGGGGAAAAGAAGAAAAAGAATTTGTCAGAGATTTTTCTCTGACAGAGGGATGGTTCTATGAAATTTCATATTATGAATATTTAAAAAAACCGGATCCTTCCGATTCCGGAGCTTTTTGTGAAAAAAATGATCTGCAGCTTATCGGGATGCCGACTGATTCCGGAACCGGCGTTGCGATTGGCTTTCCCTATGAATTTGCAGTCCTTGCTTCCTCCGATAAAAAAGAGGGGGCATGGCAGCTTTTAAGCAGTTTTTGGAAATATAATACCAGTCATTTTACGGGATTGCCGATGATAAAGACAGACTTTGACTATACTATGGTATGTTCTATGGCAAAAGAAAACTATAAAATTAAAAACAAAAAATATTATTATAAAACACCGGACGGAAAAAAAGAATATTATGACGAGGTATTTGACCGGATGCCTTCCGGTTTTGAGATAACGAAAAGGCAGAGGAAAAATATAGAGGACATCATCAATCTGGCAGATACTGTTTATCTGCCGTATGAGAGTAAGCTGTGTGAGATTATCCGGGATATAGATACGGTGAAAACGACGCAGGAAATAGCGGATGAGCTTGAGAGCAGGATTGGTCTGTATGTAAGTGAGAAGAATTAGTCCTTGCATAAAAAGAAAAGATTGGATAAGATAAAAGCACCGGATTCCGGTGCTTTTTGCAGTTCATTTAATGTCCTGCACATTTTGTTTTGAAATAAGGGAAGGAGAACATGGAATGAAATTTTTTCATTTGGGGGATTTCCATATTGGAAAGCAGTTGTTTGGATATTCCCTGGCGGAGGATCAGAAATATATTTTAAACCAGATTTTAGAGTATGCGAGAAAAGAAAAACCGGACGTGATGGTAATTGCCGGGGATATTTACGATAAAGCTGTTCCTTCTGCGGAAGCTGTCGGAATTTTGGATGAATTTCTTACATCCGTTTCAGAGATAGAGCCTAAAATAGAAATCCTGATGATCAGCGGAAACCATGACAGTCCCGAGAGGCTTTCTTTCGCCGGAAGTATTTTGGAAAAGCACAGGCTGCATATCGCAGGGCTTCCTCCCAAAGAGCAGGGGGAGAAAATGAAAAAAGTGAGTTTAAAAGATGAGTATGGGAACGTCAATTTTTATTTACTGCCGTTTGTGAAGCCGGGTTATGTAAGACAGCTTTTAAAAGATGAGGAAAAGATCGGGGAAAAGGAAGAGCTTTCGTATGATATGGCGGTAAAGCTTATGCTGGAACGGGAAGAAATTGATGACAGGGAAAGAAACGTCATTGCAAGCCATCAGTTTTATCTTTTTCAGGGAAAAGAAATTGAACGGTCGGATTCGGAAATCATTACGGTCGGAAATATTGACAGCGTAAACGCAGCATACCTTGAAGGCTTTGATTATGCGGCGCTGGGGCATATTCATAAACCGTTAAAATTAAAGGAAACGATCCGTTACTGCGGCTCGCCGCTTCCGTATTCTGTCAGCGAGGCAGGGCAGGAAAAAGGAGTTGTGATGGTTACCCTGTCAGAAAAAGGAACGGATCCGTTAATCACAATGCTTCCGTTAAAACCGCTTAGAAAGGTGAGAAAAATAGAAGGAAAGCTTGCGAACATTTTAAAAGAGCCGCAAAGCGATGATTATGTCAGCATTTTATTAAAAGAAGAAACGGAATTATTTGAATCCAGGCAGAGGCTTTTGGAGATTTTTTCCCACATTCTGGAGATCCGCCTGGACAATTACCATATCAGGGAGATTTATCAGGACGGAGAAATTATCGTGGAGTCCTTAAATCCGCTGGAAATTTTTAAGGAATTTTATCAGGAAATCAGGGGCCAGGAATTAGGTGCGGAGCAGGAAAAAATAGTAAAAGATATGATAGAAGAAATCGGATTGTAACATGTCTTGAAAAAAGGAGGGAGAAGATGCGTCCTTTAAAGCTTACCATGTCGGCGTTTGGATCGTATGCTATGGAGCAGGAAATTTTATTTGACTCAAGGCAGCCGTTGTTTTTAATCACCGGAGATACCGGAGCCGGGAAAACGACGATATTTGACGCCATCTGTTTTGCGCTCTATGGGGAAATGAGCGGAAAAGATCGGGAAGGAAGAATGATGAGAAGCGATCTGACGCTGCCCGATCAGAAAACTTACGTAGAATTTATTTTTGAAGATAAGGGAATTTTATATAAAATTATCCGGAATCCGGAATATTTCCGCAGAAGCAAGAAAAAGAAAAAAATGGAAGACGGTTCGATGGAATATGTTTTTGTTAAGGAAACGGCAAAGGCGGAATTGTATCTTCTGGAAGAAAATTTTTCAAATTTTTTTCAAAATCTGGAAAATAAAAAAGAAATCAGGGAAAAATCGGTTCCGCAGAAAACAATTAAAGAAGTGAATGCAAGAATTGTGGAAATTCTGGGTCTTGATCAGGGACAGTTTACACAGATTTCCATGATTGCGCAGGGAGAATTCAGGAAACTCCTGATCTCATCGGTGGATCAGAAAAAAGAGATTTTTCAGAAATTATTTCATACGGAGAAATACCGGGATATCGTGACACTTCTGGGAGAAAGAAAACAGACGCTTGATCAGGCGTTAAAAGATAAAAAAAGGGAGCAGGAAATTTTATTGCAGGGAATTTCCTGCACAGATTTAAAATACGGTGAAAAATTAAAACAGTATAAGGAACTGTATTTTTCAAAAACACAGGAATTTTTTGATTTTCTGCGGGAATATAGGATAGCGGAAGAAAGCTGGTTAGAGGAAATTAAAAAGAAATTAAAACAAAAAAGGGAGGAAAGAGATCATCTTTTACTGGAGTTCCATCAAAGGCAGGAAGTAAATCGGTTATTTCTGGAGCTTGAACAGGCGGAAAAGGAAAAAGAAACCTGGGAAAAAAGCGAAAAAACAATAGGAGAGAAAGAAAGACGCCTGGAAAATGCAGAAAAGGCGGAACTGGTAATGGAAAAAAGAAAAGCCTGTCTGGAAGCAGAAGAAAAGGAGGCTGCAAAAAAACAGGAAACAGAGCAGAAGAAAAAAGAGGAAGAAAAGGAAAAGGAAACTTATAATCAAAATGAAATCCTTTACCAAAAAGCGGCGGAGGAAAAGGCAAGGAAAGAAGAGCCGTTAAAAAAAGAAATTCTGGAAATGGAAAACGGCCTGCCGGAATATGAAGAGATCGAGAAAATAGAAAAAGAAAAAAAACAGAAGGAAACAAAAAGAAATCAAAAAAACAGGGAAATAAAAACTCTGGAGGATAAAGAAAAAGAGCTGTCAGAGTCTTTGTCAGATTTGGAAAAGGAGTTAAAAGAGGCGGAAGAAGCCTTACAAGGGCTTCCGGAAAAGGAAAGAAAGCTTCTTAATCTGAATGAAAAGCTTTCCATATGCGGGGAATTATTAATTCTGGCAGAAGAAATAAAGGAATTTTTTGCAAAAAAAGAAGAAAGCGGGAAGAAACTTAAGAAACAGGAGGTAAAATTCAGGGAAAAAAGCGCCGTTTATGAAGAAATGGTGATACGGTTTACCAATGGGCAGGCGGGGCTGATGGCGGAAAAAATGCGCAGGGAAGGAACGCCCTGCCCGGTATGCGGAAATATCCATTATGTAAAACTGGCGGAACTGACGGAAGAAGTCCCGGCGCAGGATGAGGTAGAAAAAGCGAAAGAACAAAGGGAAAAGGCAGAAGAGAAAATGAAAACCCTGGCAGAAACTGCGTCCGGTTTTCAGAATACTTATCACAGGAAGCTTGCCGTATGTGAAGAAAAATGCAGGCAGGTGATGCCGAAGAATTTTATTTTTGCAGAAAATGGGGAAAATGCCGGGGAGATAAAAAATATTTCTGATATTTTTGAAAAAGAAAAAGAAACACTGAAAACAGAAATCACAGAATTGGAAAAAATAAAAAAAGAAAAAGAACAGAAGGAAGAAAATCTGGAAGAAATAAAAAAAGAATTGGAACAGAAAAAAGAACAGAAAGAGCAGAAGAAGGAACTGCTGGGAGAGATGGAGAAGGAGCTTTCCCGGCTGCAGGCTGAAATAGAATTCCGACAAAAAAGCCTTGTTTATGAAAATAAAAAACAGGCGGAAGAAGTTTTATTAAAAAAACAAAACGAGCTTGAAAAAATCTGTTCTGAATATCAGAATTATCAGGAGGAAAAAGAACGGTTAGAAAAGAGCCTGCTCCGGCTTGCTGCAGAAAAAAAAGCGGCAGAAAATCAGCAGAAGGTACTGGAAGAAGAGTGGAAGGAAAAGAAAAAAGCTTATGAAAAAAGTCGTTTGGAGCAGGGATTTTTGACGGAGGAAGAACTGCTTTCGGCAAAAACAGAGGAAAAGGAGAAAAAACAGTTAAAGCAGGAAATAGAGCAGATAAAAACGGCGGCAATTTCTGCAAGGCAGGCGGTCAGCTCTTTAAAAAAACAACTGGACGGAAAAGAAAGAAAAGAGGAAGATGAGTGTAAGTCAGCGTTGGAGAGCTTAAAGGAAGAGCTGGAACTGCTTTCGAAAGAAGAACAGGAACGGCAGTTTTTGCAGGAAAAAAATAAAGAAGCGGAAGAAGAGCTGAAAAAGCAGCAAGAAGAATGGGAAACGCTTTCGGAAACTTACGGGCAGATAAAAGCTTTATACGATCTTGCCAATGGAACACTTGCCGGGGCTGCAAAGATCGATTTGGAAACCTTTGTACAGCGGCAGTATTTAAAACAGGTATTAACGCTGGCAAACAGACGGTTTTTCCTGATGTCGGGAGGGCAGTTTGAGTTAAGGTTAAAAGAAGGAAAAGATTTTGGGCAGAAAAGCAACCAGGGGCTGGATTTTTCTGTATATTCCCTGCTGTCCGGCACAGACAGGGATGTAAAGACGCTTTCCGGAGGGGAATCGTTCATGGCGGCGCTTTCAATGGCTCTGGGAATGGCGGAGCTTGTGCAGGCGATGGCAGGAGGAATTAAGCTGGAAATGATGTTTATTGATGAAGGCTTTGGCTCTCTTGACGAGGAATCGAGGAGGCAGGCGGTCAAAGTGCTGAGAGATTTATCCGGGGAAACCTGCATGGTAGGTATTATTTCCCATGTTACGGAGTTAAAAGAGCAGGTAGAGAGAAAGCTTGTAGTCGAGAAAACAGGAAAAGGCAGCATAGCTTATTGGGAATAGGAAAAATTTTGTATTTACTTATGAGAAAGAAAAGAGTAAACTGTAATAGGATAAAGATGCTGAGATTCTCAGGAGATTCTTAAATTTTAGAAAGGGATGGGGAAAATTGATTAAATATTTTGAATTTCAGAGCCATTATTTATTTTATAAAAGCAGTACGCAGGATCACTATATTACTTTTTTATTTAAGTGCCAGTATAAGAATGGAAAAAGTACATTGACATTCCAGATCCTGACGGCACTCGATTTACAGGAGGTAAAAGAGCCGATCAGGGGATTTTCGTTTGATTTACATAAAGAGGCGGCGGAAGCCTATCTGAAAAAATGCAATTATACGGGATATGAACTCATTCGGGAAGCGCATCTGGTAAAGATGAATGATATGGATTACGTGGCAAAAATAGCGGAAGAAAGAAAAGAGGATTTGGGCGCAAGGGAGGATTTTTCCCGCATTAACAGCGCACTGGCAGATCTTAATAAACATAATTATCGTTATTTATTCTGGAGGGATTATTATGATGGAATGAGTGATCCAAATATCGAAGGCAATGATATGGGAATCCGCCAGAGCAATTCCTGGAAAAACGGGCTTGGCGCTGTAGTTGAAAATCCTTCTACAAAAGTGTTCGAGATGGATTACAAAGGAAATAAGGTGGATTATACAGGAAACGGGACAATGGATATCCGGGATTATGTGGCATTATTGCAGGGATGCGTCGGGTGTTTTATGAAACACAGATAAAACTGCCGAAAATTGTGTTGACAACGACGCTGATGATTGTATTGTTGGCGGCAGAGGGATAAAAAAGAGAAAATTCAAAGAAAAATACATGTTTTCTTCTTTCAATGAATATAATAACTGAAAGGAGGAAACATGGATATGCAAGAGGTAGTCTATATGAAAATACAATGGATAGAATTTGAAAATCTGGAGAATGGTTTAAAAATAGAAAGAATTTTATTTTATCCTGATGTTACATTATTGGTAGGGTTATCAGGAGTGGGAAAAACTGAAATATTGTATGCGGTTGAATATTCTTTAAAACTTGCTGTGGATAAGAGTGTAGCATTGCATCCATACAAAGTGACTATGGGGATTTTGATTAATAAAGATTCTTATGAATGGTCTTATACAATTGCGAAAATAAAAGAAGATGAACTGATCGTTGATCAAAATGAAAATTATGGATTTTTGTTTGAACAGCTGATTTGTAATGGAGACTTGATTTTTAAAAGAACAGAGGATTATGTTACTATCAGTGGTTTTGATAAAGTACCAAAACCGAAGAAAGATGAAAGTCTGCTTCTTCAATACGCAGAAGATACTAAATTAAAAAATTTTATATCAGAAATAAAAAAACTGTATCCTATGGAAATAGATGTAGAAATCAGGAGAGGCATTTCAAAAGAAATGTTTATCAGATATAAAAATATAGCTAATGATTGGATAAAAAAAGAAAAAAATATAGAATTTCAGGTATTCAGTCATTTACCTGTGGCAGTTAAATTATATATTGTGAAAAAATATTATCAGGAAATTTATATGCAGATTTTTCATTCAATTAAAGAAATCTTTAATGAAATAGAGGATATTGATGTTGTTGAGTATGAAAAGGGAAATGTGTATGTAGTTTCCATGAAAGTGTATGGCAAATGGCTGCTGCAGTATAATATTTCCAGCGGAATGTTAAAAACGATTTATTATATTACAGAATTATTTACAATGTCAAAAAATTCTCTGATTTTAATTGATGAATTTGAAAATGGACTGGGAATGAATTGTATCGATACCCTTTCAGAATGTATTGTATATGAAAGAAGAGATCTCCAGTTTATAATTACAAGCCATCATCCCAAGATTATTAATGGGATTGAGAAAGAAAAATGGAAAATCATTGACAGAAAAGGTTCTGTGGTAAAAAATTATGACAGTGAGAATTATGGGATTGGCAACAGCCAGCATGATGCATATTTTAATTTAATTAACAGATGGGAATATGAAGGAAAGATATAATGAATTATTATTTTTTACTGGAGGATGAAAAATCTTTTTTAAAAGTGCTTCCGTTTTGGTTACAGCACATTGGATTTTTTTGTGAAAGAGTTTCTGATATCAGATATATACAGGGAAATAATTATATCCTGCAAAGTGGACAGGGCGTTACTCAGTTAATAACAAAGGTGCTTTTTGATACTATAAATACCATCAGACAAAACCCAGGTAAAATTGATAAACTTGTTATAATTTTAGATGCTGAGGAAATGGAAATAGAAACAAGAAGAGAACAGGTAAAAGAGAAAATAAGAGAGAATTATTCAATAGAAATGCTGGGGTTTGATATCGTGATATTAGTGTGCAATCACTGTTTTGAAACCTGGCTGTTGGGATGCTGTGGTTTATATCCTTCGCAATGTGTTCATCCCATGTCTGATTTCTATCCGTATTATCAGCACTATAATATTGAAGAATCTGATCCAGAATTTATGGGGGTTCCTGAAGATAAGACGGAAACAACTGCCAAGTATCATTTTCATTATTTACATGAATTATTTCGATATAAAAAAATTCGATATTCAAAAAATAAACCAGAATACGTTTCTACGGAATCTTATTTTCAAAAAATGGTAGAAAGAATAGAAAGTACAGATCATATTAAATCTTTTCGGGAGTTTTATGATTTTATTACAGGAGAAATTAATAATAACAGATAGGAGGAAGAAATGGACAGTTTTCATTTACCATATAATTTAATTGTGGAAGAGGGCGTTTTTGAGTGCGTGAATGAGGTCATGTCAGACTGCGTGCCGGAAATCAATCATAAAAAGGTTATTCTTGTGACAGAGCCTTCCCTGCAGGAGCTTTTTGCAGACTGCCTGGAGGAAATTCAGAGGGATTTTGAGAAAAGCGAGGTTTATCTTGTGGATTCCGGCACATTCGATGTGGCGGTGGATTTGGCAAAGTATGTGTGCATGAACGGGATTGGCGTTATTATCGGCTTTGGAGGGGGAAAAGTGCTGGATATTGCAAAATATGCGGCTTTTGTCAGCAAGACCCTGTATTTATGCCTGCCGACGACGTTAAGCAATGACAGCATTGCTTCTCCGGTCGCTGTTCTGGGGACAAAAGGAGATTTAAGGCAGACCTTTGGCTGCAAGATCCCGTCGGGGATTATTGTGGATATTGACGTCATTATGAAAGCGCCTGCCGTCCAGTTAAAATCCGGGATCGGCGATACCATCAGTAAATATACGGCATTGTATGACTGGAGGCTGGACGCAAGACATTATGGGAAAACAATCAATGATTTCGCCTATATGATTTCGGATATGGCGCTGACTTCGCTTTGCTACCATGAAGAAAAATCATTAAAAAGCAAAAGCTTTATTAAAGTACTGGCGCAGGCTCTTGTAATGGGAGGGCTCGCAATGGAAATTTCCGGCAGCTCCCGTCCCAGCAGCGGCTCAGAGCATTTATTCTGTCACTCTCTGGAAGAAAATTATAAAGAAATTAAAATTACGCATGGCATTGCCGTCGCTATGGGCAGCATTCCGGCGGCGATTTTCCAGGACAGGCAGCATATCTGGAAATTGGTGAATTTAATGAAAGCGCATCAAATTGACGTTAACCCGCAAAGCTATGGCATTACAAAAGAAATCTTCATCGGGGCATGGCAGAAAGCGCCTGCCACAAGAAAAGACAGGTACACGATATTAAATGAAACGGATTTATCCGAGAAACGGCTTGGGGAAATTTATGACAATATGGTATCAGGGGAGTTTGTGTAGTTTCTTGAACAGCATCATGAAAAATTTGGTATCCGCTGGCTGCTCCTTTGAAGAAATAATGGAAGTCTTTTTTATATAATAATAATTTTACAGATAATCCAAAATATTCCTGATCCCCCGTATCATGCGTTCTTCGGATTGATAAAAATGGTTTCCGGGATTGCTTTCATAAACTGCCGTAATCCCGGCCTGCTCCAGATATTGTTTGATTAAAAGGGTATTTTCCTCCACTTTTGCCATGCGTTTGTTTTTTGTGAGTTTTTCTTTATTTCCAAGAGATAAATAGCAGTGTTTCCAGCGGCTTGACGGCATTGAATTTTTTATAAATTCAGCGAAGCCGTCAAACCAGAGGGAGCCGGAAACAGAAATCACATCCGTGAAAAGATCGGTTCGATATCCTGCATAAACGGCAAAAAGCCCACCCATAGAATAGCCGCCAATCATGCGTCTTTTGGGAAGAACGGCGGTATTTTCCATATTGTTTTCTGATAAAGAGAATATCTTTGTTTCTATATCCGGTATAATAGTTTGGCAGAGCTTGGTTAAATAAGCATCTGCCCCGCCTTCGAAATCCTCCCCTTTGGAAAAAACACGTTCTGTTTTCCAGGGGGACAGATCCTGGTTCCAGTCCCCGGCAGTTAACATGACAAGGGCAGAGCGGCTTTCTTTCATGTTCTGTTGTAATGCCTTCCAGAGTTTTTGCGCGGTTTCCTGCGTATGTACAGGGGAGGCATGGAAATAAAGGATGTTTTGGATATCAGTATCGGGAGTAAAAATAATGGTTTTTTCCATATTGTTATTTTGCCGTTTCTTTGAATTTTTCTGCGACCTGTTCCATTGTTTTGCTGATTTCTATATGCTGCGGACAGACTTTTTCGCATTTTTTACATTTCCTGCAGAAATCAGCGGAAACAGGAAGAGCTTTATATAATTCTTCCGCTTTTTTCTTTCCTTTGGAAACCGTAGTGTTGAATGCCTCAAAGGTTGCCGGGATGTCGAGCCCTGCAGGGCAAGGCATACAATAGCGGCATTTTGTACAGGATACCAGTGCCATAGTGTCAAAAATATGTTTTGCCTGTGTGAACATGGAAAGCTCTTCTTCTGAAAGCATTCCAATGCCGGAGCGGGAAGCATAGGAAAGGTTATCTTCCACCTGTTGAAACGTGCTCATGCCGCTTAAAATCAGGCTGACTTCCGGGCGGTTCCAGAGAAAATCAAGCGCATGTTCCACCGGGGTCTTGTCAGAAAAAAGCTCTTTTTTTACATTTTCCGGCGGATTGGCAAGCTTGCCGCCCAGCAAAGGCTCCATGATAACGACGCCTAATCCTTTTTTGGCGGCATATTCCAATCCTTCTAGCTGCGCCTGATGGTTGGTGTCAATATAATTCATCTGGATCTGACAGAAATCCCAGTCAGGACATCCGTCAATAATTTTATGAAAAGCTGTATTGTTGTCATGGAAAGAAAATCCCATAGAGCGGATTTTGCCGGATTCTTTTGCCTTCCTGATTTTTGCCAGTAAATCATATTTTAACACAATATTGTCAAATCGGTAGTTGTCCAGGGCATGGAGCAGATAAAAATCAATGTGGTCCGTCTGTAATTTGCTTAGCTGTTCATCCAAGATCCGATCAAAATCATCGGCGGAACGGATCTCCCAGACCGGAGATTTCGTGGCAAGGAATGTTTTTTCACGGTAGCCATCTTTTAAGGCTTTTCCGACTACAAGCTCGCTTTCCCCGTCATGGTATGGGTAAGCAGTATCAACGTAATTGACGCCGTTATCAATGGCATGGCGTATCATTTTAATGGCTTCTTTTTCGTTTATCCTTGTTTTTCCGTCCTGTTCTGTAACAGGAAGGCGCATAGCCCCAAAGCCGAGGGCAGATACCTTTTGTCCGGTACTGCCGAAAGTTCTGTAATTCATAGAAGTTCCTCCTTTTTCCTTCTGATTTTTATAATAAATAATCTTATGTCACGTTCACCCTGTCAATAACTATTATATGGGAATTTTATGGTAATATCAAGGCGTTTTTATGGATTTATGTAACAGTTCACCCATTACTCTTGTAAAACGGAAAAAAATATGATACGATGGCAGAAAAGAAACATGGAAATGAGCATGGAAAGGAAAATAAGAGCTGGGAGGAAGCTTAGATATGAAAAATCATTTTTTTAGAAAAAATTTTCTATTTTCTGCCTTATTTGTTTTTGGGATTGCCACAATGTTTGATTTGTCTGTGAAGAAGGCGGAAATAGGATGTGCCGTGGAAACGGATTTTGAAATTGACGACAGTGGAGAGCTGACAGGTTATCATGGAGAAGAAGGTGAGGTGGCTGTTCCTGAAGGAGTGAAGGCTATTGGCGAGTATGCTTTTTTCAAATGTGAAAGCCTGAAAAAAATTATTCTGCCGGACAGCGTGAAGGAAATTAAAAAAGCGGCGTTTTCCGAATGCAGCAATCTGAAGGAGGTTGTTTTTTCCAACAGTGTGGAAACGATTGAAAAATATGCATTTTCAGAGTGCAGCAGTTTAACGGAAATTGTCATTCCTGAAAAGGTAACGAAAATTCCTCACCATACTTTTTATAAGTGCAGCAGCCTGGAGAGAATCGAGCTGCCAAAAGGTTTAAAAAGCATTGGAACATCAGCGTTTTTAAAATGCGGGCTGAAAGAAATTACCATTCCCCAAAATGTAAAAAAAATAAAGGTCAGCGCTTTTAGAAAATCTTCCATTGAAAAAGTCAACATACAATCCGGCAATAAGACCTATCGTTCGATTGACGGCGTGGTGTTTGAAAAAACATCTTCCGGGCTTTGCCTGGCTGTTTATCCCGGCGGGAAAAAGGACGCGGAGTATAAAATTCCGAAAGGCGTGGTATCTGTAAAAAAATGTGTATTTTTAAAAAATAAATATCTGGAAGAAATTACATTTCCAAAAAGCCTGTCTTTGATTGAATATGAAGCTTTTTCTGAATGTGATATGCTTAAGAAAATTCATTTTTCCAAAGGACTGAGAAAAATTGAAAAAGAAGCTTTCTGCAGATGTGATTCCTTAGAGGAGATTGTGATACCAGAGGATGTGGAACTGCAGAAAGATGCGTTTTCTTTCTGTGTGAATTTGAAAAAGGTTATCCTGCCGGATACAATGGAAACAATAGGGAAATCTGTATTTTCCGGCTGTGATTCCCTGACCGAAGTTCATCTGCCGAAAAAGTTAAAGAAAATAGGGTTTGGCGTTTTTACTTTTTGTAATTCTCTGTCAGAAATTGAGTTTCCTGACAGTCTGGAAACCATAGGAGGTTGCGCGTTTGAATACTGCGGCTTAAAGAAAGTGAAGGTGCCGGAAAAAGTAACGAAAATCGGTGAAGATGCTTTTTATAATGATGCTTTAGCAGAAATTGAAGTAGATCCTGATAATCGGAATTATATATCGATATCCGGGGTATTATTTCAAAAAACAGGGGGAACGCTTTGCCTGTTATGTTATCCTGCCTGTAAAAAAGACGCTGTTTATCAGGTTCCGAAAAAAACGACGCAGATAGAAAAGAGAGCTTTTCTTAACAATAAAAATTTAGAGAGCGTTGTTATTCCGGGAAAAGAAATTCAGATAGGGGAGGAGGCATTTTGTTCCTGCACCCGTTTGAAGAATGCAGCTATTGCAGGCGAGGTAAAAGAAATAGGAAACAATGCGTTTAAAGGATGTGACAATTTTGAAAAATTCCCTGTGTTAAGAAACATAAAAACAGTATACTGCCGTTATGGAAAATTCTTTGGGTGCCGGAAAGCGGATGGGTTAAAAATCAGATTGGAGACAGGGAAGAAGCTGAAAATAAAATCAGACAGGAATATGAAAAAAAGCTTAAAAATAAAATCAGAAAATAAAAAGATGGTTTCTGTCAGGGAAAGAACAATTACGGCGGAAAAGAAAGGGAAGGCGGACATTGTCCTTTCTTGGTACAGCAGGCACGGCAGGTACAGAGAAAAGGTATTAAACATTATCATTAAATAAATGAAAAAACGATATCGGAACGTATAGACAATCCCGCCTGTACGTTCTTTTTTACGCGGGCAATGAACTATGTTAAAAATATGTTGACATATAATATTATATACTGTATAATATTATACAGTAAGAAACAATTAAAGGAGGCGTGGAATTTGGTTTTTAATACAGGTGCGGCTCTGTTAGATGCCATCGTCCTGTCTGTGGTGTCTAAGGATAAGGACGGTACTTATGGGTATAAGATTACGCAGGATGTGCGTCAGGGAATTGAAATTTCGGAATCCACGCTGTATCCGGTGCTGCGGCGTCTTGAAAAGGATGGATGCCTGACAGTATATAATCAGGAATTTAACGGCAGGAACCGCAGATATTATAAAATAACCGAAACAGGCAGGGCGCAGCTTTCTTTGTATCGGCAGGAGTGGGAAGCCTATGCGGGGAAAATCAGCCGGATTTTAAAGGAGTGAGAGGATATGTCAGAATTTGAATTTATCAGCCGTTTGCGGAGAAGCCTTGCGGGGCTTCCGGAAGAAGAAATTGACAAAGCGGTAGAATATTATGAAGATTATTTTGCAGAAGCGGAAGGAAGCGAGGAAGAAGTAAGCAATCGGCTTGGATCGCCGGAAGAAATTGCGGAAAATATCCGCAGGGAAATTTTGGGAAAGCCCGGACAGGAAGAAAAGGCAGAAGAACCACAGGGAAGCTTTACGGAACGGGGGTTTGAAACGAAAAAGGATCGGGAAAATTATCAGGAACCGGATAAATTTACAGCGCTGTTCCAGGATTCAAACTATTATCAGAAAGAAGATTATTATGATGATAAAAAAGAACGCAGGAAAAACCGCAGATTTTTTACAAGACTTTTATGGATTTTTGGAATTTTCTGGATAATTGTTTTTATCTGTATTTTTGTGGTAATTCTTTCTATGAAGGATGAAGAGGAAGCAGAAACAAAAATGGATAATATAGTAATGGATCAAGGGGCAGAATCTTTTGCTCATGAGGAAGAAGATTCTGTTCATGGAAAGGATGATGGAAATACGATGATTCCGGATCAAAATATTGAAAGCATAAAAATTAAGATTCAGACGGGGACGGTGAAAATCAAGGCAGGGACGGAATTTTCCCTGACAGTAAATAAAAATACCGGAAATGCCAATATCAAAAGCGAGACAGAGCATGGACAATGGGAGATTAAAGAAAAAGAGACGGGCTCTTTTCTTGGCGGTATCAAGGATTTATTAAAGCGTGGAAAAGGACTTTCCATTACCGTGACAATTCCGGAGGGGTTTGAAGCGGAGAATTTGGAAATTGAGGTCGATGCGGGGACGGTGAAAGCGGATTCCCTTCTTGCGAAGAATGCCGATCTGGAAGTGGATGCAGGGACAATTACGATTGAGAAATTTGTCGTGTACCAGAAAGCCGATATCAGTGTCGATATGGGAAAGGTTTCTGTTTCTTCGGGAACAGTGAAGAATCTGAAGCTGGAGTGCGAAATGGGAACGGCGGAATATGCCGGAACGCTGACAGGGGAAAATAAAATTTCCTGCGATATGGGCTCGGTTACGTTGAAATTAGACGACAGGGAACGCTATACATTTGTGTCAAAATCCGATATGGGCAATATTAATATTGATGGGAAAAAGGTAAAGGGTCTTGATAATGAAATGAACCAGGGAAGCGGAGAGACCAAAGTAACCCTTTCCGTGGATATGGGTACGATTACCGTAACAACGGGGAAGGAATAAAGAAAGAAGGGAAATAACAATATTTTGGAAAATTTAAGAAAAAAGCCGATTATTTACGCTCTTGTAATTTATTTACTATGGGAATTAAGCGGTTTTGTGATTGCTGTTCTTTTCAATATGGTGTTGCCGGAAGTTTTGCTGGACAATCAATATTGTTATATGTTCCTGTCAGAAATTTTCGTTTTTGCAGTGATGTATTTTCTGTTCTGCAGGAGAACGGGCGGCATTGCAAAAACAGGAGAAAAGTTAAACATCATCTGGCTGATTCCGGCAGGTGTCCAGATTGCTGATGATATCGTTACCATTGTGAATGGGACGATAAAAATGAATCTGTTGACAGGCAGAGGAATTTCCAATTTGCTTTTATGTCTGATTGGCACATTATCAATCGGGTTACTGGAAGAAACCGTGTGGCGGTATCTTATTTTTGGAAATATGGTTACCGCATGGAAAGATAAAAACTATGGAACAGGTCTTGCGGTATTTGTTTCTTCCCTGTTTTTTGGGCTTTGCCATTATATGAATATGCTTACCGGAGGACAGGAATTGATTCCGACTTCTGTTCAGGTAGTTATGGCGTTTTGCATGGGAGTATTTTTAGCGGCTGTTTATTATCGGACAGGAAATATTTTAGTTCCAATCTTTATTCATGGAATTCTCAATTTTTCTAATTTTTTCATGAATGAGATTCTTGGATATGATTATGAGGTGATAAAATTGGATGCTTTGTTCCAGGCCGTATATACAATATTATATTTAATTTTTGGAATCCTTTTGATTTGCAGGAAAACACGATCTAAATTATAAATAATGCTAACAGTGCATATAATTTTCCGCTTCGTTCCACGGAACTAAGAAGGATTCCCCTTTATGGCAGAATACGGAGCAGGAAACGTTTTCTGAGTCGGCGTCTTTGTTATAGTTTTTGTGCTCTATCACTTCTTCCGGGTTGTGGCATTTATCGTATCCGGCTGTTTCCATAGAAATGATGCCGCTGCCTTTTGTGAAGGAGATAAATTCCGCAGGGTAGTCCATAAAGCAGGAGGCAGGGCCGTAAGCTTTGATATGGAGGCTGTTTCCAGACTGCTCCGGCGGCTCAAAGGTTCCGTTTAATTTCTGGATATCAGAAAGAATCCTTCCCATATAAGAGATATCCGCAAATATTTCAATGGCATAATAAGGCTCCAAAAGGACATTTTCTGCGTGTTCCAGTGCCTGTCTGACTGCGCGGTAGGCAGCTTCCCGGAAATCCCCGCCTTCGGTATGTTTGATATGGGAGCGTCCTTTTGTCAGGATGATTTTGACATCGGTGAGAGGAGATCCGGTCAAAATGCCTTTGTGTTCTTTTTCAAATACATGGGTTTTGATTAAAT
This sequence comes from uncultured Lachnospiraceae bacterium, assembly GCA_947629585.1. GTDB lineage: Bacteria > Bacillota > Clostridia > Lachnospirales > Lachnospiraceae > MGBC100174. Next base: position 19,322 of record CANREH010000035.1, read on the forward strand.
TTTGAAAATTGATGGAAAGCATATCCACATGGCAGCGGCTTTCAAAGGAAATGCCGGAACCGCGCGGCGCAGGTTCTAATAAAAAATGGACCTCGGCATAGTGCCGCAGCGGTTCAAAATGCCCGCAGCCGCAGACAGGGGAGGCAATCGTTTCTTTATAAAGGATTTCCGGCGGGTAAAATTCCGCTTCCATAGAAAAACGTTCCAGGAGATATTGCTTTAACACTTCTAATTGAATTTTTCCCATGACTTCTAAATGGATTTCATCTAAAGACGGCTCATAGGTAATATTTAAGAGCGGATCTTCCGCTTCTAACTGTTTGAGGTTATGTAAGATGACTCTGGTGTCATGAATATTTTTGATTTCAATTTTTGATATCAGGGCGGGTTGAAAATCGGATTCTGAAAGGTTAAGGGTGTCCAGGTCAGAAATTCCAGTGACTGCCACAATTTCCCCGGCACAGGCGGAGGAAACGCTGGTAAAGGAAGCTCCGTGATAAGAACGGATTTGGTTGATTTTTTCCGTAAGGAAAGAACCTTCCTCTAAATGCCCGGTGTCCATAAAAAGAAAAGGGCTGTTTTTCTGGTAGGATAAGGAATCTTTTACTTTCAGCGTCCCGGAAAGAATTTTAAAAAAAGTCAGGCGTTCCCTGTCGTGGCGGATCTGGTATGCCTGCGCTTTCAAAGGGGCGTTCTTTTTTTCTTCATAATCTGTTATGGTAAGGGCGTCAAAAATAGAGAGAAAATCGAGTACGCCCTGGTCATTGAGAGCCGATCCGGAAATGCAGGGAAAAATTGTCCTGTTTTTGACTGCCCGGATAAGTCCGGAGAGAAAGTTTTCTTCGGTGAGAGCTTCTTCTAAGAATAATTCCAGCAATTTATCATCAAGCTCTGCAGCGGCGGTTTTGAAATCTTCATCGGGATGGTTTAATGTTTCCGGGGAGCTGATAGATAAGATATGTCCGGTGCATTTTTCGCGGATATCGGCAAGGCAGCGTTCAAGATCTGCCTGTGTAAGATCCATTTTATTGAGAAAGAAAAATACGGGGATATTCCGTTTCTGCAGCAGCTTGAATAAAGTCAGGGAATGGGCTTCTAATCCTGCGGCGGCGTTTACGACAAGGATCGCATAGTCAAGGACGGACAGGGCGCGCTGGGTTTCCCCGGCAAAATCAAGGTGTCCCGGTGTATCGAGCAGGAAATATTCATTGTCATGGAAATGAAAATGCGCCAGTCCGGAAAAAATCGTAATGCCGCGGTTTTGTTCAATTTCATTATTGTCTAAAAAAGTATCTTTATGGTCAACGCGCCCACGGCTTGCAATGGCTTTGGTGTGGTACAGGATTTGTTCTGAAAGAGTGGTCTTTCCGGCATCGACATGGGCAAGGATTCCGATTGTTTTTTTCATAATATTACCATGTGGTCCTTTCTTTTGAATTTTGTAATTATTATAATCGAATTTTTTCTATTGCGCAATGGATGATTTGTTATTTTTTTGTCGATATTCGCTATGGAAAGCTGTTGAATTTGACAGGCAGGGAATTTTATAATGAAGAAAACAAAGTATGTATTTTTGAGCTTTGAAATAGACGGGAGGAGCCTATGTCTGATTATAAAAGAGAAGTTTATTATTTATACAATTATGAAAACGGGCATAAGAAAAATAATATCGGGTTTGCGAGGATTGAGCAGTTAAACGGGCAGTGCAGGATGACCATCCGTATCCGTGTTCCCAGCATGAACGGTAAAACGCTGGATATCTGCCTGTTTGCAAGGGAAGACGGTGAAATGAGGTTTCTGCCTGTCGGGAGACTTAAGATCAACAACATGGTCGGGGAATGCCGCATGAGAGTGGATGCGAATGATATTATGGGCTCGGGATATGCCCTTCATGAGATGGAAGGGATGGTGATTTATGATTCCCTGGAAAAATTTTTTGGAAGTGAGTGGAAGGAACAGAAAATTTCTTTTAAGGAATTTAAGCTGCTTTCTGACAGGAAAAAAGAAGAAGTCACTGTGTTAGAAGAAGAGGACAGGAAAGAGCCGGATTCAAAAGAAGGAGAGCTTCTGACAGCGGCATCCGTGGAAATATTAGAGGAGGCAGTTACGGAGTGTAAAACAGAAGAAACTAAGGCGCTTGAAGAGCCGATGGATTTATTGAAAAATCGGCAGGAAGAGAGAGAAGAGGAAGAGCTTCCGGGACTTCCTGAGATTTTTTTTCAGTTCCCGAAAATGCAGCCGTTTGAAGATGATGAAATGACGGATTGTATCAGGATTGAGCCGCAGGATATCGGGAGGCTTCCAATGGAGAGCTGGATTCTGGCAAATAACAGTTTTCTGCTACATAGCTATTACAGTTACCGCCATCTTTTGCTTGCCAGAAGAAGGTGCAGCTCCGGATTTGAATATGTCCTGTGCGCGCCGGGAATCTGCCAGAACAGGGAGCAGTTTATGGCGGCGATGTTTGGCTTCTGTGATTTTAAGCCGATAAAGCATGTGGAGGATAACAATGGGGAGTTTGGCTACTGGTATATGCCGATTATTATTGACGGCTGAAAGGGCTATTCATAAGGGTTAATCATAACAAGGCGGTGGCAGTCCTGCCACTGGCCGTTAATCCGCACGCAGGAATAAGAGATTCCCTCCGGATAAAAGCCCAGTTTCCTGCTTAAATTTAAGGACGGGGTATTTTTGGGGGAAATTAACACTTCTACGCGGTGAAGCTTCCATTCATGGAACAGTAAGTCAAGGGACTTGGCGACTGCTTCCGCAGCATAGCGGCGCCTGGTAAAATCTTTGTCAATTTTATATCCGAGCAGGCAGTTTTGGTAAATGCCATAGTGAATATTGCTGAAACAGACAGAGCCAATCACAATATCGGGACGGTTTTTCAAAAAAAGATAAAAACGCAGGTATTTTTTTTTGATAAATTGTTTCATTTCATCGACAAGCACGGCTTTCTGGTAATCAATGGTATAAAAATTAGGAACCCTGTCACCTTCCCAGGGTTCAAAAAAATCTTTATTTCGGTTGTAAAAATCAAGCACAAGCTCTGCGTCGTTTGCAGTCAGGACTTTTAAATAAAGCCGCCTGCTTTCTTCCGTCATATTCATTTGAAAAAAATCCTTTGATATTGTATGATAGTATAGTATAACAAAGAGGCATGGGAAATACAAGAAAAATCATCGTAAAGGGGAGAAGCCATGAAACTGACGGAAGAGGAAAGATATATGAAGGAAGCCCTGCGGCAGGCGAAGAAAGCGTATGCTATCGGGGAAGTTCCGATTGGCTGCGTGATTGTCCATGAAGGGAAGGTTATCGGGCGGGGCTATAACCGCAGGAATACAGACAGGAATACGCTTGCCCATGCGGAGCTCCAGGCGATGAGAAAGGCAATGCGTGTTATCGGGGACTGGAGGCTGGAAGGATGTGTGATGTATATCACGCTGGAGCCATGCCCGATGTGCGCCGGGGCTGTCGTGCAGGCGAGGATTCCAAAGGTTGTAGTCGGAAGCATGAACCCGAAGGCGGGGTGTGCTGGATCGGTCATTGATCTTTTTAAGATAGAGAAGCTGAATCACCAGGTTATGTTTGTGAACGGGGTCCTGGAAAAAGAATGTTCGGAGCTTCTTACCCGGTTTTTTCGGGAATTGCGCGAAGAAAAAAGAAAGAAAATAAAATCCGCACCTTGACAGCCAAACGGAAATTTTATATACTGGACAGGTCAGTGTGTATAAAAGCTGATTGTTTCTTATTTTGTTGTCAAAAAGCTTCCGCGCTAGCCGGGGAGATAGCGGCGTCCTGTACCTGCAATCCGCTACAGCAGGGGTGAATGCCCGTCTGAGGCCTGTCTTTTGTGGGGCTGCCTTTAGTAAGTGGCGTTGACGTCTTGGTCTTGCGCAACAGGAATCCATGAACCGTGTCAGGTCAGGAATGGAGCAGCACTAAGTGGAACCTTCTGTGTGCCGTAAGGGTGCCGGGGCTGAGCTAACTGCCGGAGTAACGTCCATGAAAGCATGTCGAAGCGGGATGCGCGGATTTTTATATTGTTTAAGGAGAACTTCTGTGGAAACGCAGAAGTTTTTGTTGTTACGGCAAGAACTTCTGAATCTTTTCATTGTACAAGATTAAGTTTTATGGTAGAATATTGGTAAAGTTAGTAAAAAATGATAACGGACAGTGTATGGAGGAGGTAACGATGGATTGGAAGCTGAATGAAGTTAACCAGGTGCCTCGGGGAACCATTCTGCTGAATAAAGGAGAAAAAGCGGAGGTGCTTCTGCTGGTTATTAAGGGACGGGTAGCTGTCTATGATGAAAATATTTCCTATACGGTCAGTTCCGGAAGCGTCCTGGGGCTGATTGACATGGAGCAGGAGGAGTACCGCGCAGATTATGAAGCATTGGAAAATACGATTGTAATGGCATGGAAGAATAATGGCAGGAGCTACTTAAAGGAAATATTGTCGAAGAACGGAAATACGACTGCTACGATTGCCATGATAACGGGGCGTCAGCTTTTTGAATGCAGAAAGCTTTACCAGGCTGTGCTGGAAAACGCAGTAAAGACATATCAGTTTTTAAAAGAAAATTATAAGAAATATTTAGAATCAGGAAGCGCGGGACGCGCGCAGTTAGCACCGATACCGGAGATTGATTCTTTGGAGCCCTATGCCGCCCTTTTTGATAAGGAGCATAGAAATGAGGCGGAATATTATATTGCGGCGGCAAGAATACAGCCGGAGATTCAAAAGAAATATTTTGCAGCCAGCGCCGTTGTCGCGAATTATTATGTCTGTGAGGGCGCAAAATTAGAACGGCTTTATCTGGAAGAATGCGGGAAAATCATGCGGTATAATGAAACCATGATGGAGATTTTAATCAGCAGTAAGGAAAGCTGTTTCTTTAAGCGTGTTGCAAGGAGGCTGCTGTACCTGGGGCAGTTTAAGGAAAGCAGCCCGGTGCTGTCTTCCATGCTGGATGATATCCTGGAGCAGATTAATAATATGGAAGCGCTTTTCCGCAAATATAAGCATGAGCCGCAGCTTCCGGACCGGGCTTCGATGGAGAAGCTTTATTATAATGTAATTTCGGGTGCGTCTTCCGAAGCTTCGGGAGATATTGCAAGCGTAGAACAGATTATGCACGAAATGGACAATTTGACGGAAAAGCTTTTGGATTTTGCACAGGCAGAGGAAGAACTGCGTGAAAAGGTTCTGCGTACCCTGAAAGAATTTGGCGGAATGAAAAACAAGGCGGCAGCAGACGATCAGGCGAGAATGCTGCGCAGGGAAATCAACGACTGGTTTTTCCAGTTGTATGAAAAGGTCTTTTTACGGGAGTATGAGGTAAAATCAGGGGATAAATATCTGAAAATGTTCCTTGACTACGGCATTGTGGATGAAAAGCTGTTGACGCAGGAAGAAATTATGGAAATTTATTATCTTGCGGATGCGGACGAATCGGGGGAGAAATACCCTGTTTATACCATGAGCCAGTGGCTGACGGCGATTCTGGAAGACAGGCAGATGCCGTCCAAAAATGAATTTAATTTAGACTATGAAGAATTTCTGCGGGATATGAAAAAAACAAACCAGTTTGCGTCGCCGGAGGAAGAAAAGGATTACAGAGAGAACCCGATCAGAAAAGTCCAGTTTGAGATTAAAAATGTATTCCGTATCAATACCAGGATTTTGTCCGGACAGCCGGTGGTGGCAGTTCCGTTTCTCCACAGCGGCAGCCTTCAGGGGACAGGCATTGATTCCATGCGGTTAAATGCGCAGAAGATTCAGGAAGCCTTTGAGGAAATCCGGGGAATTGATATGTCATTATTTGCAAGGGAGCGGATGTATGCGGAAAATGAATTAAAGCTTTCCAAAGCATTTGTGATGGAGACTGTGTTCCCAATCTGTATTTTATTTCCGACAGCGGGGACAAGCTCGGTTATGTGGCAGGAGTTAAGCGGAAAGAGGAGAAATACCCCGGCAAGGTTTTTATTCCCGATTTTATTTAACGGAATCCTGGCAAATATCTGCACGAATCTGGCGGGGCAGTTCCGCTGGGAGCTTGTGCGTACCATGCAGGGGGCGGCGTGGAATGACCTGCACCAGAAATCATTGACTTCGGAATATGCCGATTATATCCAGTTTTACCGGAAAAACCGCGATCTGTCCGAGGAGCGCAAGGAAAAATTGAAGACGCAGATCAGCAAATGCAGGAATAACCTGCGTCAGATTTTTGCAGAGGATTATGTCGTCTGGGTCCGTTCAGAATCCGCCGGGGCTATGCGCCTTACCAAGCCTTCCAGAGAAATTATGGCAATGTACTGTCCTTTTTCCAAAGAGATACGCAAGAAGCTTTCCAGCCAGCCGGCGTTTGCGGACGCAATGAAACGGTATACCGTTTATCAGGCGGAAAAATTAAAGGAGACGGCATTTCTTGTACGGGAATATGATAAGCAGAATAAGGAGCTGCCGGAAATTGTAAAAGATACACAGCGTTTTTATGAAGAAGCCTGATAAGCTCGGAATGTTTGGAGGCTATACAGTAATGAACCGATATGAGCAGATCCAGATGTGTGTAAGGATCAGGGAGTTTGTGGAGAAAAAAGAATACAGAAATGCATTGGAATTAATGAACTGCATTGATCTTTCCCGGTTCCGTTCCCGGCTGGATCAATTGGATTTTATTAAAGTTTATTTGAATACTATGCGCTATGAGGATGCGAGAGATCTGTTACTTCCCCTGTATGACGCTTATCCGACCTGCCATGTGGTCTATGACCTGTTTACGGTATCGATAAAGCTCCATGAACTTGTTGAAGCTGCGGAATATCTTGAAGAATATGAAGAAATGGCGCCAAACGATCCGGAGCGGTTAATTATGGCATATGTCCTGAAAAAAAACAGCGGGGCGTCCCGGGGGGAACTGATTTCTATTCTGAAACAGTTAAAGGAGGAGGAATATACGCCATATTATGGATATGAGCTGGCAAAGCTGTACCATAAAGAGGGCAGGAAAAAGGAATGTATAGAAGAGTGCGATGATTTGGTCTTATGGTTTGGGAAAGGCAGCAGTATTGTAAATAAAGCGATTACTTTAAAACAATTATATCTTGGAACAGTGACAGAACCGCTTGATAAAATCCATCAGGCTGTGAAAAATAAAGAAGAGGAAGCTAAAAAGCTGGTAGAGGAAGTCACAAGGGTCTGCAAAGATTTATATGAAGATGTTTCCCAGATGGAGGAGCAGAAAGAACGGAGTGAAGAGGCAGAAGATTCCGCAAAAAAAGAAGATGTTGAGGTATAGAGATTGAAAAATAAGGAAAAAGAAAGGAGAAAAGCCAAAGGCGTAATACAAAAAATGGCAGAAAATACAGTAATTTATGTTCTGGGGCATACCAATCCTGATACGGATTCTATCTGTTCGGCGATTGCCTATGCCGATTTAAAAAGTAAAATAACAGGGATGGATTACCGTCCGAAACGCGCCGGGCAGATTAATCCGGAGACCTGGTTTGTGCTGGATTATTTCCATGTGAACGCGCCAAGTTATCTGCCGGATGTCAGGACGCAGGTAAAGGATATTGAAATCAGGAAGGTGCAGGGGGTTCGTAAAAATATTTCCTTAAAAAAAGCATGGGAGCTTATGACGGAAAATAATGTGGTGACGCTTCCGATTGTAAATGGAAATAATGAATTAATCGGGTTAATTACCATTGGGGATATTGCCAAATCCTATATGGATGTTTACGACAGTAAGATTATTTCCACAGCCAGAACGCCGTATCTGAATATTTTGGAAACGCTGGAAGGACAGATGGTTGTCGGGGATGAGGATGCCTGCGTGGAAAATGGAAAGGTTTTGATTGCCGCTGCGAATCCGGATTTAATGGAAAGCTATATTGAGCCGGGGGATATCGTGATTCTTGGAAACCGGTATGAATCCCAGTTATGCGCGATTGAAATGAATGCAAAATGTATTATTGTCTGTGACGGCGCGATGGTGTCCTTTACCATTACGAAGCTTGCGGAAAATAAAGGCTGCACCATTATTAAGACAAAATACGATACTTATACCGTGGCAAGGCTCATTAACCAGAGTATGCCTATCAGTTTTTTTATGCGTGACAGCGGGCTGATTACCTTTACCGAGGATGCTTTTATTGATGATATCAGAGACATCATGGCGAAAAAACGCCACAGGGATTTCCCGGTTTTATATAAAAATGGAAAGCTCCGCGGAATGATTTCCCGAAGGAATCTTTTAGACGCCAGGAAGAAAAAACTGGTACTGGTAGATCATAATGAAAAATCGCAGGCGGTGGATGGTCTGGACGAAGCGGAAATTCTGGAAATTATCGATCATCACAGGATTGGGAGTATTGAGACGTTAAGCCCGGTCTTTTTCAGAAACCAGCCGCTTGGCTGCACGGCGACCATTATTTATCAGATGTATCAGGAAAACGGCGTGGAAATATCCAAAGAGACGGCAGGGCTTTTATGTTCCGCAATTTTATCCGATACCCTGATTTTCCGTTCCCCGACCTGTACGGAGGTTGACAAAAGGGCCGCGGAAGAGCTTGCGGAAATTGCAGGGATTGATCCTGTGGAATACGCGAAAAAAATGTTTATGGCAGGCAGTAATTTAAAGAATAAATCGCCGGAAGAAATTTTTTATCAGGATTTTAAAAAGTTCAGCGCCGGGGAAACTTCCTTTGGGGTAGGGCAGATTAATTTTATGGGCTCGGAGGAATTAGAGGATGTAAAGCAGAAATTACTCCCTTATCTGGAAAAAGCATTTTCCGAGCATGGGCTGGATATGATTTTCTTTATGCTTACGAACATTATGGAAGAATCAACGGAGCTTTTATACTGCGGAAATAACGCTATGGATGTTTTGGAGAGCGCTTTTCATCTGCCGGAAAAAAAGGATCGGATTTTCTTAAAAGGCGTTGTATCAAGAAAAAAACAGTTGATTCCTGCGCTTATGGGCGCATTACAGGCAGAAGGTTAAAAACTGTTAAAAAAGGAATTTTCTGATGGAACAAAAGAGGGCTGCCACCTGCAGATGATTTCGTGCGGTGGCAGCCCGTTGATTGTGCGTTTCGTTTAAACCTTGAATTGAATACGGATTTCTTTTTTTAATTTCTGACCGCCTTTGGATTCGATATTTTTTGTAATATTCAAAAAATAGGATTCCTCTTTGGCGTAGGCCTCTAACGGCTCAATCTCAATCATGTTATTTTCAGCATCGTAATGGATTGAGGTCTTTAACGGGGTCTGGTCAGCGGAAGTAACGTAAAGATTGACATTATTCACCGTTTTTGGGTTTAATGGAATGTTAAACTTTACCTTCCATACAAATTTTCCGGTTTTGAATTTTAAATCCTGATGGACAAGGTTTGCCGGGATTCCATCGGATATGGATTCAATTTCAATATAGTTTGCCATAAGATCAGTCCTTTATTTAAACAATGATAATAATGGATCCAAAAACTCCTTACTATATATCGGCATGTTTTGATTAGAATATTATAGGTGATTGTTAAAAACCGTAAATGATTTTATTGGAGAAAGGGAAAAACCAAAATATGAATAATGATAAAAATGCTTATTCAGGAAAAAAACGGGAAGAAAAAAATAAAAATAACAGAAAGAAGGCAGCGGTGAAAAAAAATCAGGAAATAAAAAAAGAATTTTGGAAAGCCGGAAATATGCTCTATCCCCTGCCTGCCGTTATGGTAAGCTGCGCTTTCCAGGGAATTTCCAATATTATTACCGTGGCGTGGACGGGGACAGTCTGCACGAATCCGCCTATGGTGTATATTTCCGTGCGCCCGGAGCGGTATTCCTATGAATTAATTAAAAATTCCGGCGAATTTGTGATTAATTTAACGAGCAGGAAATTAGCGTATGCTATGGATTTCTGCGGCGTCCGTTCCGGACGGGAGACAGATAAATGGAAGGCATTACATTTGACGAAAGAAAAAGGGGAAAAAGTAAATGCGCCGCTGATTTTAGAAAGTCCGGTCAATATTGAGTGTTCTTTAACTCAAATTCTGGAGCTTGGCTCCCATCATATGTTCCTTGCAAATGTGGAAGGCGTCCATGTGAACCGGGATTTGATAGGGGAAAAAGGAAATTTATGTCTGGAAAAGGCGGGCTTGATTGCGTATTCTCATGGATTTTACCATGATTTGGGAAAAATCGCAGGCAGTTTTGGTTATTCTGTAAAAAAATCAAAAAAGATTTTACAATCCTAATCTTTGTGGTATAATATGTCCGTAAT
>CANREH010000036.1 GCA_947629585.1 uncultured Lachnospiraceae bacterium
CCGTTTTTTCTCGTAACCTCGCCGCGGATGATATATTTTGTCCCCATATGCAGCTTCTTTTTTAAAAAAGGCATATTAAACCAAGTGATGGGAAGCACAGCGCCTGCATCCTTTAGCCGGACTGTCAGCAGAGTCAGGTTTTTTTTAACGGAAATATTCGGCTCATTCATCAAAACGCCTTCTACCGCAGCCACCCTGCCTTCCTCCAACAATGCAATCGGACGGATATCCTCATAAACATCGTACTGTTTCGGAAAATGCGTAAGTAAATCCTCTATGGTAATGATCGACAACTTTGCCAATAACTTCTCTGTCTTTTCCCCCACGCCCTTCAACGCTGAAACAGGCTCTTTTCGATCCATGCCGCACCTACTCTTCCTTTATTCTACGGACAGGATATAATAATAAATCGGCTGTCCTCCGTAATTCATTTCGATCTCAATCCCCGGATAATGCTCTGTCAGCTCTGCCAGCAGCTCTTCCGCTTCTTCCTTCCTGATATCGCTTCCATAGTACAGGCTGATAAACTCCGAATCCTCCTTAAGCATTCCGTCAATCAGCTCCCGCACGCACTCCTTCACTTCTTTGTTTACCGCCTGGATACCGGTATCATCAATCCCCATCAAATCCCCCTGATGGATTTCCCTGCCGTCAATGCTGGTATCCCTGACCGCATATGTTACCTCTCCGGACTTAATCATCTTCATGCTTTCCGTCATATTTTCAATATTTTCTTCGGCAGAAGCAGAATCCATATACTGGATCATGGCGGAAATGCCCTGTGGAACTGTTTTCGACGGAATGACGTAAACCTTTTTATCCTTCGTCAAATCCCTTGCCTGGTTTGCCGCCATAATAATATTTTTATTATTCGGGAGAATAAAAATATGGTCCGCATTGACTTCCGCAATGGCATTTAAAATATCCTCCGTGCTTGGGTTCATGGTCTGCCCACCTTCAATCACATAATCTACCCCAAGCCCTTTGAAAATCTTACATAAGCCGTCCCCTGCGGAAACACTGATAAAGCCCGTCTGCTTATGCGGAAGCTCCTGCTGCTCTTTCTTTTTCTGCTCCCTGCTGACTTTTTCCGCGTCCTTAATCAGCTTTTCCTGGTGCTCCTCGCGCATATTGTCAATCTTCATGCTGGTAAGCGCTCCAAAAGAAAGCCCTTTCTGGATGGCAAGCCCCGGATCATTGGTGTGGACATGAACCTTCACAATATCCTCGTCCGATACTGCCACCACGCAGTCCCCGATCGATTCCAGGTAAGCTTTCAGCTCTTTCTCTTCTTTCTCCCCATACGCCTTTTCCAGCATAATAATAAATTCCGTGCAGTAGCCAAAGGTAATCTCCGCTTCCTCTCCGGAAGATGCCGAACCTTTTGCGGCCGTTTTCGTTCCATCGGAAATAGCAGAATCCACAGAGGAGATGCTGGTTTTCCCGGTCAGGAAATCAAATGCGCCCTCCAGCACCGTCATCAGGCCTTCTCCGCCGGAATCCACAACGCCCGCTTCCTTTAACACCGGAAGCATATCCGGCGTCCTGTTAAGCGTTTCCCTCATAAAGCGCAGCGTCTCCGATAAATAGACCTCCAAATCGTCCGTTTCCAAAAACATCTCTGCCGCCTTTTCGGCACCGGAACGGGCAACGGTCAGAATCGTCCCCTCCTTCGGCTTCATAACCGCTTTATAAGCGCTTTCCACCGCCCGCTGGAATGCCCTTGTCAAAATCTCCGCGTTGATTTCCCTCCGTTCCCGGATTTCTTTCGTAAATCCCCGGAAAAGCTGGGATAAAATGACGCCGGAATTTCCCCTCGCGCCGCGCAGGGAACCGCTGGAAATCGCCTTGCACAACTGCACAAAATCCCCTTCCGGAACCGCTTCCGCTTCCTTTGCCGCCGCCATAATCGTCATGGTCATATTGGTTCCGGTATCTCCGTCCGGGACAGGGAACACGTTTAACTGATTGATATATTCCTTTCTCTCCTGAAGCCTTGCCGCCCCTGCCAAAAACATATGTTTAAACATTTCTGCATCAATTGTCCGGATAGCCACTTTCTGGTACCTCCTCTTACATTTAATCTATGACCCGCACACCCTCAACATAAATGCTGACCTTATCAACCTTCATGCCTGTGCATGATTCCACACTGTACTTTACATTGTTCAGCAGATTTTCCGCTACTGCGGAAATGCTGACACCGTAAGCCACAATAATATGGAGCTGGATGGTGATGGAATTATTGTTTACCGAAACATTGACCCCCTGGCTGATGCTGTCGCGCTTCAAAAGCTTCACAATGCCGTCCGTCATGCTGACATAGGCCATGCCGACAACGCCAAAACACTCAACAGCCGCAGAACCCGCATACTTCGCAACTACTTCTTCATCAATGGTTACTTTGCCATATTCTGTATTTAATTGTCCTTTCATTGTCCTACTCTCCTTCCTTGCCTTCCTGTTTCTTCCATACGGAAACTAGTATATCCTATCCTGCCCAAAAAAGAAATCTTTTCTTTGAAAATTCTTTGAAAAAAATGTAACCATTCCGCCGTCTGCCGCATAGTATAATCCAGAGGAAGGTGGTGAAGGCATGAAACGCCTGATTGGTTTTAGCTTATTCTGGACAGCAGTCGGAATGTCCCTGATGTTTTTCATTGAAAACGCATTCCTTGCCATACTGATTATCCTGGTCTGCCTTCTGCTTGGCTATGTCCTGTTCTGCGGCTGTTGAAACTGCTTAAAAATTTATTCCCATAAAGCAAAGAAAGCTGCCACGAATGACATCCGCCATTCTGTGTCAGCCCTTGTAAGCAAATTTTGGAAAATCTGACTGCAGTTATAGAGCTATGCGCGCTCTACTTTGCCTGATCGAAGACATCTTGTGCAGACATACATTCTCTTTACCGCACCATTTACCTTTACTCTAACAGATTTAATGTTTGACTTCCACATCTTATTGCTTCTTCTATGTGAATGACTCACTTTAATTCCAAAATGAGCAGCCTTATCACAAATTGCACATCTGGCCATTCCAAGCACCTCCTTACACAAATTCATACAACATTGCCCATTGTAACAGATCATTTTACAAAATGCAAGAAAAAAATGAAAAATTATCACTCCTCCGTATCAAAGATTTCTTCCATATTCTCCTCTTCTTTTTCTGATTTTCCGAAGCCAAACCCTCCATCCGTAAATTTGGAGACAAAATCCGGCACCATATCCAGCAGCTTGGTAATGCTGTCCTGATTTTTTACATTCACCAGCTTGGTAACGCCGTTCTGGATGACAAGGACTGCGCTCGGCTGGATCTTCCCGCCCATGCCGCCGCCTCCGTTATTTTTCTTCTCCCCTTCAAAGACGCCTGCGCCTACGCCAAAGCTGACATCCACCAAAGGAAGGATAATCGTGCCGTCGTCAAATTTTACGGCATCCCCTACTACCGTCTTTGTTGTAAGGAAATTCTCCATGCCGCGGAACAAAGATTCCGTCGTGGAGCTGAATTTGTTCTCTGCCATCTTTTTTCATCCTCCTACTCTTTTCCCATATTTTTAACTAATTTGAAAATGTACCTGATTTCTTTCTCCCGGTAAAGCAAAAATCCCGTCCTGAATAATAAGAACAGGCGGATCTTCCCCGATAATTCCAGTTCCCCTTCCAGAACATGCCGTTCAAAATCCGGCTCTATCCTGACAGTATCTCCATAAAACCCATAGAATATGCCCAGGATCCCCAGGATTTTCCCTGTCAGGGAAGGGTCCTCAAAGCCAAAATGTACACGCCCTTTCCGGCAGCGCGGCTTTAATTTTAACAAAAGGCTCTTTAATTCTGCCCATAGTTTTTTTATTCCGCCGCGGATATGTTCATCCCTCCATAAAGCAAGCGCCTTTCCCACCATTTCCAGCATAGCGTTCCTTGTCGCTGCCGCTCTGCTTATCAGCCGTTTCAATGCCCTCAGCCGATCCAAAAACCACTCCGGGAATCTTAACAAAAACCTCCCAATCCGAATAAATACAGAAATGGTTTCCTCCGCATTTTCTGCCTCTGTTTCTCCGTCCGGCAGTTTCTCCTGTTCCTCTGTCTTCTGCCATTCCGCTTCCTGTTTCTCTGTCTCTTGTTCTTCTGCTTTTTGTTGCTCTGTTTCCTGTCCCTCTGTCTCCTCCCGCTCTCTTTGTTTCTTTTTTTTCGGGCGCAGCAGCGGAATCCCGAACAGACGGATGTCTCTTTTTAAGTTTTCTCTTTCGTATTCCCAGGAAAGCCGGAACAGAAACCACAGAAAACTAACCGTCAATTTACACTGTAGTTCTCTTTCCTTCTCCGGGGCAATTTCCGATAGTTTCCCATAGAACCGATACCGGAAAGGCACAAATAATAACAAAATCAGCAGAAAAATCAGTAATATAACAAGAAAAATTACTGATATTCCTGCTATCTTTAGAATACTAAGTACAATATTCATAAACTACACCCGTCCTACGGTTCTGTCTTCCATTGTTTACAATCAGCAAACCTGCCCCGAATATCAGGCTCCTTCGTTTCCCGGTAAGCTTTTGCAATCATCCGGCACACAAGCCTGACAGCGCTTTTCCTGCTCTCTGCAAGCCCGACCAGATAAAGCTCCTTCCTTTGGTAGTAAGGAAACAACAGCTCATTTACCTGCATAATCTCAAACAGGTTCGCAGGATTCTGGGGCAGAAGAATACAATAGACATCCTTCTGCCGTTTCCCTTCCCGGATCTTGTCTGCTATCTCCTTTTCCTTTCCTGATACCCCGTCATCTGTTAACAGCGTAGGATTCCAGTAAAGCATATGCTTATCCCTCCAGCATAATGGAATCTAAAATATTTAATACCGCTTTTAATTCAATTTCATTGCGGCACTGTGCCAGGGACTGCCCGATATAATTTGTCAATTCCTGCTGTGTGTTAAAGATAACCGGCATTTTACTCAAAGCCGCCGCCATGACAGCGCGGTTCACCGTTTTTTTATTCTGCTTAAACAGCCCGGTATACTCTTCCATCATGGTATCCTTCGCTTTAGACAGGCTCTCCGGTGTCACCGGGGCAGAAGCCTCCTCGTCCGCCAGCTCTGCAAACACGCTGGAAGACATCAGGCGGGCAATCGCAGGGAAACTGGCAAAGATTTCTGTCTTTCCCTGAGCCGCAATCTCCTCTTTGTGGACAGAAGCAATTTCATCATAAGCCGCCTCCAAAAGATTGCATTCTGCAAGCAGCGATTCCTGATGGCCTTCCGTAATGGCCAGACGCCCGGTCAGCTCGTCCGGAATTTCCCCGGAAGCGTCCGTTAAGAATAATTCCCTCAGATTCGCAATAATCATCTTCAGCGTTGCAATAATGCTGCTTTTCTTTTCCGGCAGGTTCTTTGCCGTCAGCGCCACGATATACAGATCGTTTATAATCTCCTGGATAGAAAGGTATAAATCAATAATGATTCCGATTTCCTCCGCTGCATCCGAAAGACGTTTAGAAACTGCATTATATTCTTCTTCGGTCAGGGTATCGTATTCCACTTTGGAAAGGGAATCTGCCAGCTCCCTGTAAGAAGCGAAATATTCCTCCATTCCCTCCGGCTTGTCCAACATAGAGCAGGAGCGCAGCATATACACAAAGCTCTCCACCGCCTCTTCATCCGCTTTCTTATACAGATCAAAGCTGTTGGAAACATACTCTAAAAACTTTGCCTTTGTCATGCGCACCGGAAGCTGTCCAATCACTTCCTTCATGCGCCCGTTGATTACCATATTGTCCTTAACACCGTAAATAAATGCATTCAAACGGTTTACAAAATGATCCAGATCAGGAAAATCCTTCAAATCCTGATTGAACTTCGGCTCTACGCGGTTTAAAACATATTCATAAATCTGAAGGATATCGGTATAGGCGGTAAGAACCCTCATTTTCCTGATAATATCGTTTCTGATTTCCGCCACAAGCTCCACCGTAAGGCTGCCGTCTTCCTTGAACATACAGCCAACACACTCATGCAGGCGCGCCAGAACAGGCTCCGCCTCCTTACTGTCGCTTTCCCTGCAATCCTGCAGTGTCTCATACAAAGCATAATACTGCAGCGCCATCCTATGCATCGCATACTGATAAGAAACTTCCGTATATTTATCTGCATAAATGGAAATATTCTCCGCCACTCTCTTCCCTTTCCGGATTTCATTCAGCATTTGTTTCGTATTCATCGTAACCCCAAACCTTTCTGTTTTTATTTTATTAACTGTCTTAAAACAATTATATGGATCAAATCATTATTTCGGGAACTCCCTTACATTACCGTTCGGATTCTTCTCCCTGTGGATATGCTGGTGGGAAAATAAATGTTCCATACAATACTCATAATCCCCGTCACAGCGCGAACAAAACCGGAACTCCAGATTCGGATCGTCCTTTTCCGTCCTCCCGCAGATGGCGCAGCGGTGGCGCACGCCCCCCTCGTTTCTCTGAACCTCCCTGCGGAAGCTCTGCCGCCTCTTAATCTCCTTCGGAGAAATCCTGCGGTAATTCCTGGTAAGGAAAAAGAACAAAAGGAAATTCCCCATCGCTATCAGAATGCAGAAAGCATACGCATATGCCCCTGCTGCCAGAAGGGAAATCACTTCAAATGCCAGGATACCCCCATAAAGGATTCCCAGCCACTTCACCTTAATCGGAAGAACAAAAAACAACAGTAACTGCATATCCGGATATAAAGCGGCAAAGGCGAGGAACATTGCCTGATAGACATAATTCAGCCCAATCCCGATGGAATTTCCCGTAATCAGATATACAAGCAGGCTTCCCAGGATTGTCAGCAAAATTCCGGAAAAATAATACATATTAAAGCGGAACGCTCCCCATGCGCGCTCCAGGGCATTTCCAATCATATAGTAAAGATAAAGGCTGATCGCAAAGAAAAAAATATCCTGCGGCGTGGATATCGCCGGTTCCAGTATAAAAGTCAGGAGCCGCCAGACTTGTCCGTGGAAAATCTGCCGGAAATCAAGGGAAAGATACTGCACATAAATATTGTAATTGATATACCCCAGCACCGCCCCTATGATATTGATAATAACAATGTAATACATCAGGTTGGAAATGGCATATCTGCCAAACTTTTTTTCCAGCTTATTGAAAAAATTTACCACTCCTCGATCAATCCCTTTCCTCTGCTTCACAAAAATCTGCCAATACATTCCGGCAGCGGATACTGCCGGAATGCATATTAGTGATCATTATAAATTTTTCTGTGTTTATTGTCAAGAAAAATTCCCTATTCCATTTCAGGCAGGTAATCGTCCAGCTCCGTCTCTGCCATTGTTTTCTCAGATGCAGCCCCCGGTATCCTCACAGCGGTCCCCGGCTGTATCATGATATTGCCCGGCGTATTTTCCTTTAATAACTCTTCCAGCGTAATCCCAAACCTGTCAAGAATGCTCTGGAGGGACTGCGCATCCTTGATGACAAACACGTATCCGGAAACCTGCGGGTTATTCGGCTTCGTTGGTCTTTGCGGTCTCTGCGGCTTTTGCGGCTTCGGCGGTTTTGTCTCGTTGTCAAAGCCGCCGGGAATGCAGAGTTTATCCCCTTCCTGCAGATTGTAGATATCCACATAAGGGTTTGCGCGCAGAATCAGCGCCAATGGCACATGGTACATGCCGCTGATTTTATAAAGGGTATCTCCCCGTTTTACGGTGTGGATTCTTCCATTGCAGTAATCATAATTCATAATTTCCCAACCTTCCTGTTCTCAGTTTTTCCCACATCTGACAGATTATGCAGATGCTTCTTCCCTATAATATATTCCTTTGGAAAACAAATGTGAAAATGGATTTTAAACATTCCAAATCTTTCCTAAATTTATAATATTTCTGTAAATTCTGCTGTTTTTTATTGAAACCCGTCATTTTTTGTCATATAATATCGTTTTGTAGGTTCAGAAAGAAACAATCTGGACAGTAAAGATCTCTATATCAGAATGGAGGATGTATCATGTCTTATCATACGCTCGGCATTGACATTGGATCGACAACCGTAAAGATTGCCCTTCTGTCGCCGGACCGCCGCGTGTTATTTTCCGATTACCGCAGGCACTATGCCAATATTCAAGAAACACTGGCTTCTATTATCAAAGAAGCCTACGGAAAATTCGGCGATCTTGCCATTGCCCCGGTCATCACCGGATCCGGCGGGCTGACGATTTCAAAACATCTTGACATTCCTTTTGTGCAGGAGGTTGTCGCCGTAGCCGCCTCCCTGAAAGACTATGCGCCGCAGACGGACGTCGCCATCGAGCTTGGCGGCGAAGATGCAAAAATCATTTACTTTACCGGAGGCATCGACCAAAGGATGAACGGCATCTGCGCCGGAGGCACCGGCTCTTTTATCGATCAGATGGCTTCCTTATTAAAAACGGACGCGGCAGGGCTCAACGAATATGCTAAGAGTTACCAGACCATTTACCCGATTGCGGCACGCTGCGGCGTTTTCGCAAAATCCGATATCCAGCCGCTTATCAACGAGGGGGCAACCAAGCCCGATCTCGCGGCTTCCATCTTTCAGGCAGTCGTCAACCAGACCATCAGCGGCCTTGCCTGCGGCAAGCCAATCCGCGGCCATATCGCCTTTCTTGGCGGCCCGCTGCACTTTTTGACCGAATTAAAGCAGGCATTTATCCGTACCCTGCATTTAACCGACGAATATATCATTGCACCGGAGCATTCCCACCTTTTTGCCGCTATCGGTTCCGCCATGAACAGCGAAGGGAAAGGGATGACAAGCCTTTCTAAATTAAACGAAAAGCTTTCTTCCGAAATCAAAATGGAATTTGAAGTCGCCCGCATGGAGCCTTTATTCTCCTCGGAGGAAGAATACCATGCCTTTCAAAAGCGCCATGCAGAGCATACCGTGACGACTGCCTCTTTAGCAGACTATGAAGGAAACTGCTTCCTCGGCATCGACGCGGGCTCTACGACGACAAAAGCCGCCCTTGTCGGGGAAGACGGCGCGCTGCTCTACTCCTTTTACAGCAACAACAACGGAAGCCTGTTAAAAACGGCAATGAAAGCCGTCAGGGAAATCTATTCCATCCTGCCGGACAGTGCGAAGATTGTCCGGGCGTGCTCGACCGGATATGGGGAGGCGTTAGTCAAAGCTGCCCTGATGTTAGATGAAGGGGAAGTGGAAACGGTAGCGCACTATTATGCCGCCGCTTTCTTTGAACCGGATGTGGACTGCATCCTGGATATCGGCGGCCAGGATATGAAATGTATCCGCATTAAAAACAAAACCGTTGACAGCGTTCAGTTAAACGAAGCCTGCTCCAGCGGCTGCGGATCATTTATCGAGACTTTTGCGAAATCCTTAAACTATGAAGTCACGGATTTTGCAAAAATCGCCCTGTTTGCAGAAAACCCGATTGATTTAGGCTCCCGCTGTACCGTATTTATGAATTCCAAAGTAAAACAGGCGCAGAAAGAAGGCGCCAGCGTCGGCGATATTTCCTCCGGGCTTGCCTATTCCGTTATTAAAAACGCTTTGTTTAAAGTCATTAAGCTTGCCGACGCCAAAGATCTCGGAAAGAAAATCGTCGTCCAGGGCGGCACCTTCTATAATGATGCCGTTCTGCGCAGTTTTGAGCGCATTTCCGGCTGTGAAGCAATCCGCCCGGACATTGCCGGGATTATGGGGGCGTTCGGCGCGGCATTAATCGCAAGAGAGCACTATGAGTCCGAGCCGACTACCCTGTTAAGCCCTGCCGAATTGACAGAATTAAAATTTGAAACCTCGACGGCAAGATGCAAGGGCTGCACAAACCACTGTCTTTTAACCATTAACCGCTTCAACAAAGGCAGGCAGTTCATTTCCGGGAACCGCTGTGAAAAAGGGCTCGGGCTTGAAAAAAACAAAGAACACCTGCCGAATTTATTTGCCTATAAAAACCAACGCCTTTTTGACTATCCGCCGTTGGACGAAGAATATGCCGTCCGCGGGAAGGTCGGGATTCCGCGCGTGTTAAATATGTATGAAAACTACCCGTTCTGGCATACGTTTTTCACAAAGCTGGGCTTCCAGGTGGTGCTTTCCCCGCAGTCCAGCCGGAAAATTTATGAGCTTGGCATTGAATCCATCCCAAGCGAATCGGAATGCTACCCTGCCAAATTAGTGCATGGCCATGTAAGCTGGCTGATTCACCAGGGGCTTTCCTATATTTTCCTTCCCTGCATTCCCTACGAACGGAAGGAAACGCCGGATGCCAACAACCACTATAACTGCCCGATTGTCACCTCCTATGGAGAAAACATCAAAAACAACATGGAAGATTTAAACGAAAAGGAAATTTGTTTCCAAAACCCGTTCCTTTCGTTTGAAAGCGAAGACATTTTAACCAGACGCCTTGTCACTTATTTTATGAAGGACTGCAAATCCGATCCCCGCGCACTCCCTGTCTTTGACGATTTCAGTGAAAACGAACTCCGCGCCGCCGCACATGCAGGCTGGGCAGAGTTAGAACAGGTACGCAGAGATACGCAGGAGAAAGGCGAGGAAGTCCTTGCCTGGCTGGAAAAAGAAGACAAAAAAGGAATCGTGCTGGCAGGAAGGCCCTACCATCTCGATCCGGAAATCAACCACGGGCTGCCGGAGCTGATTAACAGCTATGGCATTGCCGTTTTGACGGAGGACAGCATTTCCCATTTAAGCGAAGTGGACCGCCCGACCATCGTCATGGATCAGTGGATGTACCACTCCCGCCTTTACCGCGCCGCTTCCTATGTACGAAAAAATAACCGCCTGGAGCTTATCCAGCTCAATTCCTTCGGCTGCGGCCTGGACGCGGTGACAACCGATCAGGTCAGCGATATCCTGTCCAAATCGGGGAAAATTTATACGGTATTGAAAATTGACGAGGTTAACAATTTAGGTGCGGCAAGAATCCGCATCTGCTCCCTGATTTCGGCAGTAAAAGACCGGGATCGCAAGGGAATTACGGCAAAACCGTCCGACAGCTCCCATCACAGGGTCTACTTTACCAAAGAAATGGCAAAAAATTATACGGTTTTAGTACCGCAGATGTCGCCAATCCACTTCGACTATGTAGTAAAGGCGATTAAGATGTCCGGCTATAAGCTTGCCCTGCTGCCTACCGATAAACATTCCGTGGACGTCGGGTTAAAATACGTCAATAACGACGCCTGCTACCCTTCCCTGATTGTGGTCGGGCAGATCATGGACGCCCTGCTGTCAGGGAAATATGACTTAAATAAAACCGCCGTCGCTATCACGCAGACCGGCGGCGGCTGCCGTGCCAGCAATTATATCGGCTTTATCCGCCGTGCCTTAGAAAAAGCCGGGATGGCGCAGATCCCTGTCATTTCCATCAGCGCAGGCGTGGAAAAAAACCCAGGATTTTCCTTTTCCCTGCCAATGGCTAACCGCGCGCTGCAGGCACTCGTCTACGGCGACATTTTCATGAAGGTAGTCTACCGGACGCGCCCTTATGAAGCCGTTCCCGGCTCTGTCGATGCCCTTCATAAAAAATGGCACGATATCTGCCTGAACTCTCTGGAAAAGGCAGATCGGACAACCTTTAAGAAAAATATCCGGGACATCATCCATGATTTTGACACGGTTGAGCTGTTGGATATCCAAAAACCGAAAGTCGGCATCGTCGGGGAAATCCTGGTAAAATTCCTCCCTGCCGCCAACAACTACCTTGTAGAGCTTCTGGAAGCGGAAGGCGCCGAAGCCGTCTGCCCGGATTTGCTGGATTTCTTTATGTATTCGTGCTACAATGCGAATTTTAAGGCAAAATATCTGGGAAAAAGCAAAAAATCGGCATTCATCAACAATGCCGCGATTAAAATCATGGAATTTTACCGGAAAGAAGCCAATAAAGCCTTTTCCGAAAGCAGACGCTTCCATCCAAGCGTGCCTGTCGAAAAACTGGCGGAGTATGCGCAGCCGTTTGTATCCTGCGGAAACCAGACCGGGGAAGGCTGGTTCCTAACCGGGGAAATGATTGAATTAATCCACTCCGGCGTGCCGAACATCGTCTGCACACAGCCGTTTGGCTGCCTCCCAAACCACATCGTCGGCAAAGGCGTCATCAAGCAGATCCGCCATGACTTCCCGGAAGCCAACATCGTCGCCGTCGATTACGACCCGGGCGCAAGCGAGGTAAACCAGTTAAACAGAATCAAGCTGATGCTGTCCAGAGCGAAAGAAAATATGGCTGTAAAAGCATAAAAAAGAGGATAATGACAGGCGATTTAAGAAAAATGGGGGCTGCCGCAGTAAAGAACACAGGTACAGGACAATACATCCTGTTCCGTTCTGACTGCGGCAGCCCTTTTCTTCCTCTTTTCTTTTTTATCTGTGTTTCAAGCCTGATTTCTTCATTCCTTCTATGCTAAAATAGAAATCCCCGGTTCTGTTTCCGCTTTCTGTGCTTCTCCTGTTTTAGTATAGATCACAGGCTCCGTGCCGTCTATCTCTTTTGCTGCCGCCGCTGCTGCCTGCTTTCCTTCCTCGCTGATTTCCGCACTGTCGCTTTTTCCTTCTGTCTTGATTCTTTCCTGCCGCTCATTTTTTTCCTGCTGTTTTTCTATCGCTTTTTCCCTTGTCTCTTTTTCCTGCTTCTTCGCCTCTTCCGCTTCTTTTTTCATGCCTTCTTCTGTCTTTCCTTTGTATTCTTCCGCTTCCCGGGCAAAATCATCGACATAGCCCATAGCGCGCTCCATAACCGCGGTATCTTCCCTGCGCCTCGCCTCCTTGTATATCCGGATCGGTGTTTCCATCATCTTTATGCTGGCGCTCGACCCCACCAGCCCTTCCATTGTTTTCATATGCATATACAGACCCCCTTCTGTGTTCCTTATTTTCCGGTACACCTTCTGTTTCGTCTGTAATGACAGTCCTTATAAGCTTTTTGTCACAAACGGTCTGTTTCCTGTCTTATCCAGCCTGATTTTCAAAAGAAACCGAACTAAGGCATAGGAAAAAGAACAGAAACCTCAAAAATATGCTCCTTTATTTCCAGCTTAAAAATACCCTGATGCCGCTCTGCGGTCTCTTTGATATTGAAAAGCCCGATCCCCGGTTTTATTTCTCTCTCATGTCCCAGCCTTGTACTGTTTTTTACCACCAGAAGAAAGCATTTTTTTACCTTTCCGGCATAAATAGAAAGAAATCTTTCTTCTTCCTGCACATTTCCCGCTCCCTCGATGGCATTGTCTAAAATATTTCCAAATAATACGCACAGATCAAATTCCTCTATCGGGCATTCTTTCGGTATCTGCACCTCACATTCCCAGCAGATATGCTTTTTCTCCGCCACAGCGCGTTTATGGTACAATAACGCATCTACTGTGCTGCTTCCCGTCGCTTCCTTCTTCTCCCTGATTCCGCCGCTTTCCAACATCTGCTCAAGATAGCTTCCCAGCGCTTCCCACTCCTGTCTCTGATACAGCCCGTACAAAGACAGGACATGGTTTTTCATATCATGCCGCAGCCGCTCCATTTTCTGGTACTGTTCATTTAACGCTTTATAATACATAACCTGCCCGATATACTGCTCTGTCTGCTTTTGTTCCCTGTAAATCCTGCCAATTCCAAAAAAGACAAGGCAGGCAATACATGCGCACAGCAGCGTTAAAAGGCAGACAGCCGTATGGCTGAATATCTGGTTATAATAAAGGTTAAACCCTTCCCCTTTTACCATCACCCCATTGCTTGCGCCCCAGTTGACAATGTCCACAACCACAACAAGGAACAATAACGGCACAGACAAAACATAACGGCTTTTTACCAGATATTCCCATCTCGTTTTCATGCTCTGAGCAAAAAAATAAACTGCCAAAATAACCGTCCCATAGCTTGCGGCGCTAATCAGATAATCGGTCTCCAGAGAAATCACTGCTTCCCCTCTATATCGGAAATGCATTCCTGTCAAAACGATCATGGAGAAAAAAGAGCTGACAAAATTCCATGTCATTGTTTTTACCGCTGTCATGACTGCCGCCGCCAAAAGCTTTTCCTCCGCGCTTTTCCGAAACGAAAAACACACCAGACAGAAAAATAAAAAATGGCTTATCGACACCCGAAGAAAATCAGAAGTATTTTCCCAGAAAGGAGAGATAAAAAATATGCCGCCCGTCAGAAAAAGAAGCCCGGTAAGCCCTTTCCTGAACCGGAACTCTCCCAGATAACGCTCACAGAACCAAAGCAGGGACAGAAGATAACCGGAATAACAAAGAACAGCTATGACATAGTTCATACAATCCCCCCGCTTTTTTTCATAAACTCCAGCATTTCATTTAAAAATGCTTCCCACCTGCGTTTCGCTATCATAATCCTTTCCCCGTTTTCTAACGTAAGCTCCTGCTTATGATAGCCGTCCACATAATTCAGATTCACCAGAAAGCTTTTGTGGCAGCGGAAAAATCCCTTTCCCTGCAAATTTCTTTCCAGGCCCCCGATCTGCCCATAATAGTCAAAAATTCCGTCCTTACTGTGCACGCTGACAACCCTTCCCCGGATCTCAAAATAATAAATATCCTTCAAAAACAGCTTTTTCCTCTGGCGTTCTTTGTTGATAAGGATAAATTCTTCCGGGGCAGCCTCTAACTTCTTTACCGCCCTTTCCAGAACACGCTTTAATTTTTCCTCCTCTACCGGCTTTACCAGGTAACAGAAAGCTTCCACGTCATAAGCGTCGAATACAAATTCCCGGCTTGAAGACACAAAAACCAAAAGCCTGTCAAACGTCTTTTCCCTTAAAAACTGCGCCGTTTCCATCCCGTCCATTCCCTGCATCATGATATCCAGGAAAATAAGGTCAAAATTTCCAAACGCCTGCAGCAGTTCCTTCCCGCTGAAAAACTCCCGGACAGAAAACGGCACGTTCCTTTCCGTCAAAATCGCTTTTACTCTCCCGGCCATATGACAGCAGTCCAGCACATTATCATCACATACCGCAACAGACAGCATAGCATCACCTTCTTTTCTTAATATATCGGCCGTCTTTTCCGAAACTTTGGAAATTGTCACAAGCGGTCTTCTTTTTGCTATCAATGGATTTTTTTTCAGAGATCGCTCTATCCCCTTCTTGACATGATTACACGATCGTCGTAAAATATTTGTGATATGCAGACAAGCTCTGCGGAAAGAATCTTATAACGAAAGGAAGTAATTCACATGGAGAAGAAAAACATTGACTGGGCAAACCTTGATTTCGGCTATATCAAGACGGACAAGCGTTACGTGTCCAACTTTAAAGACGGTGCATGGGACGATGGATGCCTGATAGAAGACGATCAGATTACCATAAGTGAGTGCGCCTGTGTGCTTCAATACGCACAGACCTGTTTTGAAGGCCTGAAAGCTTACACAACGGAGGACGGGCGTATCGTGGTATTCCGTCCTGATTTGAACGCACAGCGGTTAGAAGACAGCGCAAAGCGTCTGGAAATGCCGGTGTTCCCGCAGGAGCGTTTTATTGACGCTGTTGTAAAGACAGTCGAGGCAAATGAGGCTTATGTCCCTCCTTACGGCTCCGGCGCAACTCTTTATATCCGTCCTTATATGTTCGGGAGCAATGCGGTAATCGGCGTGAAGCCTGCCGATGAATACCAGTTCCGTGTATTTACGACTCCGGTAGGTCCTTATTTCAAAGGCGGCGTAAAGCCTCTTACCATCCGCATCAGCGACTATGACCGTGCTGCCCCTCATGGAACAGGCCATATCAAGGCAGGACTTAACTATGCGATGAGCCTCTACCCGATTGTCGATGCCCATGAGAAAGGCTTCGATGAGAATATGTACCTCGATCCTGCCACCCGCACCAAAGTCGAGGAAACCGGCGGAGCAAACTTCCTGTTCGTTACTAAGGACGGAACCATTGTCACACCAAAGTCTAACAGCATCCTGCCGTCCATCACGCGCCGTTCCCTGATGTATGTAGCAAAAGAGGTCCTCGGGTACAAGACAGAGGAGCGCGAGGTTTATTTCGACGAAGTAAAGGATTTTGCAGAATGCGGCCTTTGCGGTACGGCTGCCGTTATCTCTCCGGTCGGAAAGATCAACGACCACGGAAAAGAAATCTGTTTCCCAAGCGGCATGAATGAAATGGGGCCTGTCACCAAGAAACTGTACGATACCCTGACCGGAATCCAGATGGGACGTTTAGAAGCGCCGGAAGGCTGGATTAAAGTCATTAAATAAATTAAAAAAATAAAGAAAATAAAGAAATGCAGGGGCTGCCGCAATCAGAACGAACACGGCAGCCCCTTCTTTATATTAACTTCCTATCGTTACCATTTCCTTTGCATTCTGGCGCACACGATCCGCCGTAATGACCACCTGGTACCTGCCCGGCTCCACTCCTTCTAAGGAAACCATCGTGCTAAGCTCCATCCCCGGGAATTTATCCTCTCCCCCGTCCTGCGCCGGAAGGACAAAGTAATAGCTCTGCTCTAACCCTACCAGCTCAATCTTCGTGACCTGATGGTTTCCGGAATGGACGCACAGCGCATTGTCCAGAAGATAACAGGAAATTTTATCCGAAAGTATCATATACCACGGAACATCGACATTCACAAGCGTTTTCTCAAACGTATACATCTCCCCCAAAACGGGATTGTCCGGCATCGTAAGCGGTTCTGCGCAGACATCAAAATCCGGCTCTATCCCGTAGGCGCGGTAAAATGTATTTTTCAGGGAATAGATATTGAGCAGCTTCTCGCTTGCATAATCAAATTCACAGATAACCCCTTTCCTGTGTCCCGGCTTCCATGCCCTTTTCAGGCATCCGCCCATGTAAAATACCCTTCCCTTTTCCTGCTCAAAACGATAATTGGAATACACTTTGGATTTTACGCCCGGAAACGATTTCCAGATTTCTACCGTCTTTTTTTTCTCATTGACAGAATAAATCGTGACATAGGAACGCTTCTTCCCGTCATAGCCCGGAACAGGACGCTTGGAAACAAAGTGATTATCAAACATCATAATCTCCACCGTATTTTTATTATCATCCAGATTCTGCAGCACCTCATAAGCGCTGTGCTGCTGGTACTGATAATAAAAATAACTGTCTCCCTTTTTCGGCCTTAACAGATATTTATACAGCTTTGTCCCCTGATACAGGCTCTTATCCCCCAGAATCCAAACAATTTTATCGGTATCCCAATTTAATTTCACAACAGCATCGCAATTGCGGACAGAGACAAGAATACAGTGATTTTTCTCATTGTAAGAAACCGTATTCAAATGCGCCCAGTCCGTCATGTCCTTAAATTTCTTTCCGAAAATTTTTCCCATATCCAGCGTTTTTACCACCTGTCCGGTCTTCCGGTCAATTTCCTGGACACAGTCCTCGCAATGATTTTTGAGAGAATTCGTAAGCACAAGAAAATTCCCGCCCGGCGTTTTCTCAATGACCTCGTGGTGGACTCCCTGCTTTACCATATAAGTCTGATACACCCTGCCCAGATAATCCATCTCATTCACAGCCTGAGACATCGGCTTAATAAAAGTCTGCGTGCTGATTTCCCCGTCCATCAAAAGAAAGCGGCGGTTGGAAAGCGGAAAATACCCGTAAGTATCGTAAACGCCGCTCATATACCAGCGGATATCCCCGTTTTCGTCAAAGGCAAACGGGTGCGGCGTATCAAACCCTGACACCACCGTAAGCCCGTAAGCCGACAGCTCCTTATGCTTTTTCACCAGGACTGCCTTCTTTAATTCCTTCGGCAGCTTCTGGGTCCGGATTTTCAGAGAAAATGTCTTAAAAATCCTGCCCTTCTTATTCAGAAGCTGGATACGGACTCTATTCCTTTTTCCGGCATATAATCCAATGATGGGAACCTTATGGTTCTTCGTCAGCTCTGTCACCGTCCCCGACACATCGCAGCCCTTCTTCCTCCCGCATACCGTGACAAGAACTGCGCATTTTTCCTTTGTCGTAAATAAAGCCACCGCCGTCAGCGGGGAGGTTCCATACGGATTCACCGCTATATAAGGATTTTTCGGAGAAAACCGGCCGGAACGCGCATAAGCCTCCAACTCCTGATCCATCTGGTAAGACGTCACGACCCGGTTCTGCCGCGTTTCCATAGAGGTCTGCACCGCATCGTCCGCTGCATTCTCCTCTTTCTCTGAAGCTGCCTTTTTTTCTGAAGCTGCCTTTTTTTCTGAAGCCGCCTTTTTTTCTGAAACCGCTTCTTTCTCTGAAGCCGCTTCTTTTTCTTCCGTCCTTACTGTTTTCTTCGCTTCTATTGTTACTCCGCCATAATCCGCCGAAAAAACACAGACTGCCATCACCATAACCAGAAAAAAAGAACCCCAGCGCCTAAAATTTTTCATATCAATTCACACTTCCCTTGCCCTTTCCATAAAATAAACCATACCTATTATATCGGAAAGACGCTGTTATGTCAAAGAAATCGTAAGCACAGCCGATCGCCTTGTTTAAAAACCGTTTACTTTTTCATTCCTCTATGTTATAATGGAAATAAGGAGGGTTTTATGGCTTTTATTGTAAATGTTATCAATTATATCCGTTATTTTCTGAACCGTATTGGCAGACATTGCGTCAGCGCATTTTCCGGGCAGGCTTGTTTATTTATTGTAATTTCTTTTTTCCCGTTTATTATGTTTTTGCTGACCCTGATACGCTACCTCCCCATTACGGAAAGCGCGCTGATGCAGATGTGTACCGATGTTTTACCAGATGCTTTTAGTTCCTTTATTGTATCGATTATTCAGGAAATTTACAGGAAATCCAACAATGCCCTGCTTTCAATGACAGTAATTACCGCCCTGTGGTCAGCCTCGCGGGGAATTTTAACGATTATCAAAGGGTTAAATTACGTTTATGATATCCAGGAAACAAGGAGTTATGTCCGTCTCCGCCTGATTGCTATTATATATACGCTTATTTTTGCTATCCTCATTTTAGTCACATTAATCGTTTTAGTATTCGGGAACCGGCTGTATCTGGAACTTCAAGCGATGAATCCCCTGCTCGGAAGCCTGCTTCAAATGATTGTAAATATCCGCACTTTTATGGGATTTTTTATTTTGCTTTTCTTTTTTCTGCTGCTTTTCCTTTTTGTGCCAAACAGAAAAAGCAGCATTTTAAGCGAGATACCGGGCGCTCTTGTTTCTACCATAGGATGGATAGGCTTTTCCTATCTGTTCTCCATTTACATTGACCATTTTGGGAACTATTCTTACACATACGGCAGCCTTACGGCGGTTGTTCTTTCCATGCTCTGGCTGTACGCCTGTATGTTCCTTTTATTTATCGGCGGGGAGGTCAACTGCCTTTTCGCAGAAGGAGGTTTCCGCGGGGAACATTACCGGGACTTTATCAGCAGGCATTATTTATGAATCACAGAAATAAATTTGCCTACTGCCATATCACAAAATAAGGAGGACCTAGCTTGAGTGTTATCAGCAGTAAAAATGTAAGAGATATTATCGTAAAAACATTGGAAATTGTTAATAAAGAAATTATCCGCCACGGACAGGTGACCAGCTATATTTTATATAAAATGCTTGAGCACGAGCATATTTACACCGATCAGGAAATGATCGATTTTACCATGATTGGGCTGCTCCATGACATTGGCGTATACCGCGAGCCAAACATCAAGAAAAATACCGACTTTGAGTTTCAGAACCTGTGGTCCCATTCTATTTACGGCTTTTTATTTTTAAAATACCTGTCCCCGCTAAGCGACAAGGCGGAAATCGTGCTTTACCACCATTTGAATTATTCGCAGGCAAAAAATATCCTGACGACGCAGAAGTTAAACCACGTTTTGGAATGCCTGATCCTTGCCGACAAAATGGACACATTTATGCACATCAAATCACAGCAGATGGAGCCGGATTATTTCACCCGCTACCGCGATATCAAGTTTTCCGGACAGGCGCTTGATTTGTTCACGCGCGCTAATGCGCGCTTCCATATCATGGACAAGCTTTCCAACGGGGAATATATCGACGAAATGAATGAGCTGTTTTCCAAGAGAACCTTTTCTGAAAACTATAAAAAGAGTTTTCTGGAAATGCTGATTTATACCATTGATTTCCGAAGTGAGCATACCGTAGTACATACC
Source organism: uncultured Lachnospiraceae bacterium (assembly GCA_947629585.1). Taxonomy (GTDB): domain Bacteria; phylum Bacillota; class Clostridia; order Lachnospirales; family Lachnospiraceae; genus MGBC100174. Next base: position 20,135 of record CANREH010000036.1, read on the forward strand.
ATGTCCACGGTCAATTTTTCCGACCAGATTGGACGCCTCATGCGCCTGGAGGCAAGGGATCTTTACAACCTCCACTATGGCGCCATGCTCCATGACCTCGGGAAAATCGCGATCCCGCTGGAAATCCTGGAATCCACCGGGCGTCTTTCCAAAGAAGAATTCCGGGTCATGAAAGCCCATGTACAGATTACGGAAATCATCTTAAAGGATATCATTGACGAAGACGTACTGCAGATTGCCATACGCCATCATGAAAAATTAGATGGCAGCGGCTACCACCGGGGCCTCTCCGCCAAAGATCTGACCCTGCCGCAGCAGATTGTCGCTGTCGCCGACATTTTAAGCGCATTATATGGGAAGCGCAGCTACAAGGATTCCTTCGATCCGGAGCTGATTAAAAAGATTTTGAGCGAAGATGCCGAAAACGGGAAAATCAATCCTGTCGCCGTCAAATGTGTATTAAATAACTACGATACGATTATCACCACTTATGAAAAAGAAAAAGAGCATATGCTGGGACTTTACCTTGAAATCAAACGGGATTACGAAACGATTATCAAGAAATTCAAGCGTTTTGACACTTAAAACAGTAAAGTAAAAAAGTAACCATTTGGCTGTTGCTAAAAAAATGGAAAGAACCTGTTAGCCAAAAGGATTCTTTCCATTTTTTATGATGATTACTGCAAACGCTCTATCGCCTCTATCATGTTTTCATAATCGGCTGTTACCTTCGGGAAAAATTTCTCCGCCTCTTCTAAATTTCCCGACCGGAGCATCTCCGTAATCTCCCGGCTGGATTCCCCTGCCTTTGCAAAAGCCAGGTTATTGCAGACTCCTTTCAACGTATGCGCCGCTTGAAATGCCGCCCTGCAGTCGTGTTCCTTCAATGCCTTTTCCAAATCCGGATAACTCGGATCACGCAGAAACATTTTCACATACTTCTTTACCCTTTCTTCTGTTTTCATCCGTTTCAGGACATCTTCATAATCTCCGCCAATCAAATGATAGCACTCCTGGATTGTCATACCTTTCCCCTTTCCCTATAATTATTGCCAACAATTTTACAGCCGCCCGGCCTTCCGGATTCTTCAAGCTCCGCCCGCGAATCCTGGCGCGAAATTTGCGCCTTTGTCAGCCGTTTTCTTTCAATGACTCTGCGTCAAGCACTTTTTCTTCCATCATATACTGAAGCTTATCCACTTCCTCCTGCTTCTGCAGTTTATCTATAATATCCTTCACATAAGGCCCATAGTCAGATTCACATTCCACATCTGCATTGATTCTTCCGCTCTCCAGCTCTTCCAGGCCTGTCTTCGTCGCCCCGAACGAAATCACAATGATATCTGTTCCACATTTCTTTCCTGTATTCTCCACCGCCCTGATCGCCTCTAAAGCCGTCTGATCGTCCCCGCAGACAACAGCATCAATTTTTTCCTCCGACTGCAGCAGTTCCTCTGGATCCTGCTCAAGCAGCTTCCACTGATCTAAATGATCCAATTCCTTCTGCTCTGAAAATCCCTGGAAACGCTCCTCTGCCGCCCCGCTGCCGGAACCGGTCATGGCAATATTCATCGCTTCCCCTTCCCTGCCGTTTTCTTCCAGATATTCCAAAAGCCAGTCCGCCGCATCATAGCCCTGCTGTAAATAATCCGATCCAACCCATGCGGAAAACAGCGTGTCATCCGACACTTCTATCTGATTCTCTACCAAAATCACCGGAATTTCCGCTTCCTTCGCTTCCTCCAATACTTCTTCCACCTGATTGCCAAGTGGAGAAATCACCAGATAATCCACATCCTGATCAATCCATTCCCTGACCGTCTCTGACTGCTGTTCCTGATCCGTGCCCGCATCCTCTGTCAGAAGGCGGTAATCATCTCCGGAAAAAGTCTCTTTCATGGAATCCGTGACTGCCGTGCGCCACTCCGATTCCTCCCCTGCCTGGGAAAAAGCGACGGTTATTTTCCCATCCTCCTCTTTGGCAGAATGTACACTGCTTTCTTTTTCCTCTGTCGGCTGCTTTTCCCCGCAAGCCGGAAGAAAAACAAGCGCCAAAGCATAAACTGCAAAACAAAACCATTTCTTTTTCATAAAATCACCTGTCTTTTTCTAATCCTGAATCCCTGCACTCCATAACAATATCACACTATGACAGATTTTGCAAGAGACAGGCTGCAAAGCAAACAAATCAAGGTAACAGTTTGGCTTTGTTACATTATAAAAGGGGCTGCCCAAATGCGGCCGCCCCCTTATCTTACCTATTCAGTTAATACAGTCAATAACTTATTTCAGCCAATCCTTTACCTGCTCATAAATACCATTGCCGTCTAACTTATATTTCTCCAGCAATGCAACAGCCGGGCCGGATTCGCCAAACATATCCTGCATACCAATCTTGAGTACCGGTGTCGGAGCCTTTGCGCAGAGCACGTCGCAGACAGCGCTTCCAAGACCGCCAATCACAGAATGTTCTTCTACCGTTACGACCTTTCCTGTCTCCTTTGCTGCTGCAACAATCAAATCCTCATCTAAAGGCTTGATCGTATGGATATTGATGACCTTCGCATCAATGCCGTCCGCCGCAAGCTTCTCTGCAGCTTCCAGCGCAAAGCTTACTTCCAGCCCTGTTGCAACAATCGCAACATCCTTGCCTTCCCGGAGGACAACGCCCTTGCCAAGCTCAAACTTGTAATCCGGCCTGTCATTGATCACCGGGGCTGCGAGACGCCCGAAACGGCAGTAAACAGGGCCGTCATGCTCCAGCGCTGCACGGACAGCCGCCTTTGCTTCTACATCATCGGATGGATTTAACACAACCATGCCCGGAATTGTGCGCATCAAAGCAATATCCTCATTGCACTGGTGGGATGCGCCGTCTTCCCCTACGGAAATACCGGCATGAGTTGCGCCGATTTTTACATTTAACTTTGGATAACCAACAGAGTTGCGCACCTGCTCAAAAGCACGTCCTGCCGCGAACATGGCGAAAGAGCTGACAAACGGAATCTTGCCTGTGGCAGCAAGCCCAGCAGCGATGCCTACCATGTTGCACTCTGCAATACCGCAGTCAATATGGCGGTCCGGATAAGCTTTCTTAAAAATGCCAGTCTGTGTAGCTGCAGCAAGGTCAGCGTCCAGAACAACTAAATCAGGAAATTCCTCAGCCAATTCCGTTAATGCGTTACCATAACTTACTCTTGTTGCAATCTTCTTTACTTCTGACATAATGCTTCACCTACTTTCTCCAAATCTGCCATTGCGGTAGCGTACTCCTCATCATTCGGAGCCTTTCCATGCCATCCTGCATTATTTTCCATATAGGATACGCCCTTGCCCTTCGTGCTGTGTGCGATAATGGCTGTCGGCTGTCCCTTCGTTGCCTTTGCTTCGTTAAATGCTGCGGCCAACGCATCAAAATCATGCGCATCAACATTGATTACATGGAAATTGAACGCTTCAAACTTCTTATCAATCGGATATGGAGAACATACATCCTCAATCTTACCGTCAATCTGAAGCCCGTTGTTATCCACGATAACAACTAAATTGTCAAGTTTTCTTGCCCCGGCAAACATGGAAGCCTCCCAAACCTGGCCTTCCTGAATCTCGCCGTCTCCAAGCAGCGTGTAGACACGGTAAGAATCTCCGCTTAACTTGGCGGACAATGCCATGCCGACCGCTGCGGAAATACCCTGTCCCAAAGAACCGCTGGACATATCGACACCCGGGATATGCTTCATGTCAGGATGCCCCTGCAGGTAACAGCCAAGATGACGAAGCCCCTTCAAATCCTCTACCGGAAAATATCCTCTCTGGGCAAGCGTAGAATAAAGCCCCGGAGCTGTGTGTCCCTTAGAAAGCACGAAACGATCTCTGTCCGGCTTCTTCGGATCATTTGGATCAATGTTCATTTCCTCAAAATATAAATAAGTAAAAATATCCGCTGCTGACAGGGAACCGCCCGGATGACCTGCCTTCGCGCTGTGAACTGCTGTCACAATGCCCTTGCGGACTTCGTTAGCAGTCTTTTGAAGTTCTAATTTATTCATTTTAATCTCCATTCCTGCGCCATTGCACAAACCAATTTCATCATGAACTGCAAAAAGAGCATTTTTATAGCAAAGAGGATTTCTGATAGCAGGAGAAATCCTCTCTGCTATATGCGGTCTTTCATGTCTCCATAAGGCAAAGCCTTCATCAAAGCCCGCGGGAACTGCCCTGCTTTATACAAAGCTCTGTCCTCCGGAAAAGCACAAGTGCTGCAACAACTTTCCGGAGTCCAGTGCAGTCTCACAACTTGTATTATGCCCTGGCCCGATTTTTACTGAAAATCGGGCAAAAGCACAAACAGTGTGAAAAATCACTTTTAATTCTTTATTTAAAATTATTTTTCACACTTTACTCACCAAATACAGCCTTGTAATCCTTCTGGAACTTCTCAATACCCTGATCAGTCAAAGGATGCTTTGTCATGGAAGCGATAACGGAATATGGAACTGTTGCGATATCAGCGCCTGCCAAAGCACAGTCTGTAACATGGATTGGGTTGCGGACACTTGCTGCGATGATTTCTGTCTCAATGCCGTAGATTTCAAAAATCTGAGCAATCGTTCTGATTAAATCAATGCCCGGCTGTGAGATATCATCCAGACGTCCGAGGAATGGTGATACATAAGTTGCGCCAGCTCTTGCTGCCAGTAAAGCCTGGTTTGCTGTAAAGATCAGGGTAACATTGGTTTTAATGCCCTCTTTGGAAAGGACTTTTACAGCTTTCAGGCCTTCTACTGTCATAGGAATCTTAACTACCATATTCGGATGGATCTTTGCAATCTCGCGTCCTTCTGCGATCATGCCTTCTGCATCTACGGTAGTAGCTTTTACTTCCCCGCTGATAGGGCCGTCAACGATGGATGTGATCTCTTTGATAACCTCATTGAAATCCCTTCCTTCCTTTGCAATCAGGGAAGGGTTGGTGGTAACACCGCAGATAACACCCATGTCATTTGCTTTTCTGATATCCTCTACATTCGCTGTGTCTACAAAAAACTTCATTTTAATAATCCTCCTAATACATTATTTTTTATTTTTAGATGCCTGCAGGCGGTTCGTTGCAGGCATCCTGAAACCTGATGGAAAAAAGCGCCCTGCCGCTAAAACGGCTGAACTGTTATAAGGCACACTTCGGATTAATGATCCTCGGAACCCTGTCCGTAATAAGCATTTGCCCCATGCTTGCGGAAATAATGCTTGTCCAGAAGGTACTGCGGCACCCTGGAAACTCTCGGATTCAAGGTCATGGTATTGTAAGCCATCTCTGCCACCTTATCCAAAACAACGGCATTGTAAACAGAACCTGCCGGAGTCTTGCCCCAGGCAAACGGACCGTGGTTCTTTACTACAATTCCCGGAATTGCCATCGGATCGGAATCGCCGATCGTCTCCACAATCACCTTGCCCGTATTCAGCTCATAAGCCTCCTCAATCTCCTGCGCCGTCAAATCGCGCGTGCATGGGATATCCCCATAGAAATAATCCGCATGGGTAGTGCCGAAAGCAGGGATTGCCATGCCTGCCTGCGCAAACGTAACCGCCCATGTCGAATGCGTATGTACAACACCGCCGATTGCCGGGTAAGTCTTGTACATAACGATATGCGTAGCTGTATCGGATGATGGTTTGTAATGCCCTTCCACTACATTCCCCTCAAAATCCACAACCACCATATCCTCCGGTTTCATGGAATCGTAGGTAACGCCGCTTGGCTTGATAACAACAAGGTTCTTCTCACGGTCAATGCCGCTGACATTTCCCCATGTGTAAATCACCATGCCCTTTTCCTGCAGTTCCATGTTTGCTTCATAAACGTCTTTTTTCAACTGTTCTAACATGCTGCTAATTCCTTTCTTTGTTTTATTCTACGAATTGTACATTTTCTGTGCTTCTATTATACTACTTTTTGATCTAAAGTTACAAGTTATATTTTCATTTTTTTGAAAATTTTTGAAATTTTCCGTGATTTTTCACAAAATCAGACAAAATTCCTCAGAAAAAATAACAAAAAGCCGCTTTTTCTATAAAAATCTTTAAAATATTTTTGCTATTTTCTAAGTTCTAACAGTTTATTTCTTAAATCGTTCTCAATTTTCCCAAGCTCCAGCTCTGCTTCCTGCCGTTTTTCTCTGCCCTCCTGCTGAATTTTCATCACTTCATCTAACGTCGTAATCAAAGATTCATTCGTTGCCTTCAGCGTTTCAATGTCAACAATGCCGCGTTCCGCTTCCTTCGCCGTTTCTATGGAAGCAGATTTTAACATGGCGGCGTTTTTCTTAAGCAGCTCATTGGTCATGTCCGTAACTTCCCTCTGCGCCTTCGCCGCCTGCCCGGAATGGGCAATGCCAAGCGCAATCACCATCTGGCTTTTCCAGAGAGGGATCGTATTGACCAGCGTGGACTGGATCTTTTCCGCCATCTGGATATCATTGTTCTGGATCAGGCGGATCTGCGGCGCCATCTGCAAAGATATTGTCCTGGTAAGCTCCAGGTCATGCAGCTTCTTTTCAAAGCGGTTCATCATGGCATTCAAATCATTGACCGCCTGCGCGTCCGCCAGATCCCCGGTACGCTCAGAACGCTCCACAAGCCCCGGCAGCTCTTCTGTTTCCAGGATATGCAGCTTTTTCTTTCCCGCAAGGATATACATCGTGAGTTCTTTCAGATAATTCTTATTGATTTCATACATCTTATCCAGCATTTCCGAATCCTTTAACAACTGGAGCTGATGGCTTTCCATTACCTTTACGATTTTATTCACATTAACTTCCGCTTTGTCATACTTCGCCTTCATCGCAGAAAGCTGATCGCCTTTTTTCCTAAAAAAGCCCCTGATTCCTTTGCTTTCCTCTTCCGCGTCAAAGCCTTTCAGCTCTTTTACCACCCCGGTCAGCAAATCGCCGACTTCCCCCAGATCTTTGGTGCGGACATTGTTCAGGGCTGTTTCCGAAAAATCAGCAATCTTTTTCTGCGCTCCCACGCCATACTGCATAATCAAAGACGCATTGCTGACATCAATCTGTGCGGCAAAGCCGTCCACCTGCCTTCTTTCCTCCGGTGAAAGCATACTGTCGTCAAAAACCGTTTTTTTCTCCTGTAAAGCCGTGCTTTCTGCCGCCAGCGGCTCCTTTTCTTCCGGGAAAGGAGTCAGCGTCAGCGTAGGTGTCGATGACTGCAATAATTCATCATTAAAATTGTCCATTCCGTTCCTCCTTAAATCTCAAAGGCATCCTTTTTAAGCCCCTCCTGCGCCATGATCGTATTCATGACAGAAATATCCGTGGAAATGTCAAGCGCCGCCGCCTCAAACAGGCTGTCCAAAAGCTTTTCAAAACCATCATTGATCGTATCCAATGTCCCTGCAATTTCCTGCTTCGCCCTGGTAATCGTTTCCCCCTGGACAGGCTGCGCGTCAAATTCATTGTATGCCGTCACCAGTTTCAGCGTGGTCGGCAGGTAATATTCCATAAACCGCCGGATTGCCTCCAGCTGTTCCGGATGAAGCTGCACCTGTTTAAAAATACGGCGCGTCACAACCTCCATATGGGATACCTTCGCGGAAATCTCCGGCTCTGAAATCTCCTTGTTTGCCCTGCTGATTTCATCCAGATACCCTTTTCCTTTTCTATAAGCTTCTAATAGTTCCCTGTCAATCTCTTCATTATTATAAATAGAGTCCGCCTTCTTTGTTTTCCTCTCCTTTTCAGACTGCTGATACTCCACTTCCTTTGCGACAGCGTCTACCGCTTTCTTTTCTTTCTCTTCCCGCCGCTTATATTCCTCCTGCACCGTCCTGTACTGCCGATAGCTTTCCTCCGTCACTATCAGGCAGGTTTCCTGATCATCAAGATAACCCTGTAAAAACATTCCTTCCGAAATCATCTTCCTGACATCATTAATAACAAATTTCCTGTCCTTTCCAATCTGGAAAGCAAGCTCGTCCAGCGAACAGAACGTTCTTTCCCCCAAAATCCGCACATACTGAAAAAACCTCTTTACCCTTAAATTCTTCTGGTTTCCATGATAAGCAAGCACAGCAAAAGCAAGCGCCGCTAAAAAAAATATAAAAAAACCACTCTCAAGCAGACCAGAAAGCCCCTCTGCAATCGCAAAACAAAATATAGCGACCGCCATCATGCCAAATCCGCTGGTCAATAATGCCCCAAGCACCATCATAATCATCCCCGAAACAGAACCGGAAGGACGTTTTGACAGATACGCCCTTTGCACCCTCGGCGGCTTTTCCACGTAACCATACTGCGGCGCTTCATAGCTTCCCTTCTTTTCTTCAGGCTGCTTCTTTTCCCCGGGCTGCTTCCACTCCCCTTTCAGATTTTCCTGTGTCTGCATTTCCTTTCCATGAATATCAAACGTATCTTCTGTTTTTCGAAAAGCCGCCCTGCCGGACTGGAAACGCTCCTTCCCGGCGGCAAGCCCCGCTTTCGCCTGCTCCAGGACATCCTTCGCCGTCCTGTTAATATCCTGGTTTAACTTGTCAAAATCCATATTCCCCAATGCTTCGGAAACAATTTCTTTGATCTCTTCTCCCAAATTAGAAAAATCCTTCCGATCCATACTATCCCATGCCTTTCCTAACAAGATAAAACATCGTATGCTTTACTTCTGCCGCTGCCATTCAACATCATTATATATCACTTGAGATAAAATAACAAATATTTTCTTCAGATAGAATCATAAACATGTAACAGTTCAGCCTGCGGCAGGCCATCCTCCTTCACTTCCCACTTCCGCTGATGGCGTAAGCTCCTGTACAGTATGCCGTTTTTTGAAAAGTTTAGAATGACAGCGGGTAAGACATGGTTTTCCTGACAGGGTCTGCTGTCTTTATGATGGAAACTTTAAGGGCATTCGTGTCTGGAGCCATGGAAACCAGAGTGAGGAATGCCATGCATAAGATAATCCCTTTCACTTGACTTCATAAAGAAATTCGTGTATAATTTTGTTATTTCATAGGAAATTTCTTCGGAATTTCCTATGAGGTTCTAAAGGAGGTGTATCATGCCCATAATCAAATCAAGCGCCGATCTCCGCAACGACTATAACGGAATCTCAAACTTCTGCCACCAGTATTCTGAACCCGTAT
>CANREH010000037.1 GCA_947629585.1 uncultured Lachnospiraceae bacterium
TATCTTGTAGTGAAGGATAAGGCGGGGAATTATTCGGAATGCAGTTCCTTATCGTTCAGGACAGCCCTGGAGACGGCTGCAATTACCGAGACAGCCATTACGGGAAATCCTGTTTACGGAGAATCCTTGAAGGTGTCCGCAAAGAATGAAAAAGATCTGGGCATGGCATACCAGTGGTATCGAAGTGAAAAAACAATTACGGAAGCCACAGATATCGGGTCACTGACGGAGATTCCAAAGGCACAGAGCGTTTCTTATAAGCTCCAGAAAGAAGATGTCGGTAAATACCTTGCTGTAGTTGTCACGATTGCGGAAGAGGGCTGCAGTGGATCAGGCAGCACATATCTGAAAACGGCAGTACAGCCGAAGACAGCCACGGTTTCGGCAGAAGTTTCTGATAAGGAATATGACGGGACAGTGGAGGCGTCTGTTGCAGGGCTTACCGTAGGAAATGTAATAGACGGCGACGAGGTAACGGCATCGGAGGAAAACGCTGCCTTTGAGGATGCTAATGCAGGCACGGAAAAGAACGTTGTCATTTCCGGTATCCGCCTGTCAGGGGCAGACGCTTCCTATTATCAACTGGAAGAAACAACGGTGACTGTTTTGGCTTCGATAAGCAAATCTAAAAAAACACCGAACCTGCCGGATGCGTCCGAGACCTGGAGTGTTGCCTATGACACAGAATTTGTCAAAGATGTAGAGCTGCCGGAAGGCTGGGCATGGCTGGAGGCAGACGCCGGGAAGGAGCTGGCAGTCGGGACGGAGGTAAAAGCGACGGCGGTTTATTCCGGCACGGACAAAGGCAATTATGAAGTGGAAGAAGTACAGATCACGATCTGCCGCTCGTCCTATGAGCCTGAGGAGACGGATAGCGAAGCCCCGACGGGCGCAATCTCCATAGCAGAAAGCAGATGGGATTCCTTCCTTGAGAAGATTACCTTCGGAATTTATAAATCCACCCAGGAACTTATTACGATTGAGGCGGAGGACAATGTGGGTGTGGAATCAATTTCCTACCTGATTGCAACAGAAGGGAAAACCTATACCTTAGAAGAATTGAAGACGCTTCCGGAAGAAAACTGGAAGGCATATGACGCATTCTCCAGGCCGAAGCTGGAAAAGGATACGAAAAATGTGGTCTATGCAAAGTTAAAAGATGTAGCAGGGAATACGGCGTACCTTTCCTCGGACGGCATGGTGGAGGATGAGACAGCGCCGGAGATCACAGCCTTTAAAGAGGTGCCGGAGACATTGACAGATACCGGGGTATCCTTGCAGATAGAAGTAAATGAGGACGGAGTTTATTATCTTGCCCTCTGCAAGGATTCCGAGGATACGCTGAAAGGAAAGGATGGTTTGGCTGCCGCTGTGGTTTCCGCCGCAGGAGAAGGGCAGGAAATCAGCGCGGATACGGCGGTATCGGTTTCCAAAGAAGGGCTCCAGAGAGGGACGGATTATAATGCTTATCTTGTAGTGAAGGATAAGGCGGGGAATTATTCGGAATGCAGTTCTTTATCGTTCAGGACAGCCCTGGAAACGGCTGCAATTACCGAGACAGCCATTACGGGAGACCCTGTTTACGGAGAATCCTTGAAGGTGTCTGCAAAGAATGAAAAAGATCTGAGCATGGCATACCAGTGGTATCGAAGTGAAAAAACAATTACGGAAGCCACAGATATTGTATCGCTGACGGAGATTCCAAAGGCACAGGGCGCTTCTTATAAGATCCAGAAAGAGGATGTCGGTAAATACCTTGCAGCAGTTGTTACGATTGCGGAAGAGGGATGCAGCGGATCGGGCAGCGCATACCTGAAAACGGCAGTACAGCCGAGGACAGCCACGGTTTCAGCAAAGGTTTCCGATAAGGAATATGACGGGACAGTGGAGGCGTCTGTTGCAGGGTTTACCGTAGGAAATGTAATAGACGGCGACGAGGTAACGGCATCGGAGGAAAACGCTGCCTTTGAAGATGCCAATGCAGGCACGGAAAAGAACGTTGTCATTTCCGGTATCCACCTGTCGGGGGCAGATGCTTCCTATTATCAACTGGAAGAAACAACGGTGACTGTTTTGGCTTCGATAAGCAAATCTAAAAATACACCGAATATTCCAAATGCTTCTGAAACATGGAAGGTTGATTATGGCACAGAATTTGTTAAAGATGTAGAGCTGCCGGAAGGCTGGGCATGGCTGGAGGCAGACGCCGGGAAGGAGCTGACAGTCGGGACGGAGATAAAAGCGACGGCGGTTTATTCCGGCACGGACAAAGGCAACTATGAGGTGGAAGAAGTACAGATCACGATCTGCCGCTCGTCCTGTGGGCATGAGGAAACGGAAATCAGGAACCGGAAGGATGCGGACTGTACTAATGACGGATATACAGGGGATGTTTACTGTACTGCATGTGAAGAACTGATCCGGGAAGGAGATACCATCCAGGCGCTTGGGCATGAGTACGATGGTGGCGTTGTGACGAAGGAGCCGACCACGAAAGAGCCGGGCATCAGGACCTATACCTGCAAGCGCTGTGAGGACAGCTATACAGAGGAGATTCCGAAGCTGCCGGAAGCGGAGGCAAAGAAGCTGTCTATTGCGGGCGCAGTCGTTAATAATAAGGTATACGACGGTTCTGTAAAGGCGGAAGTCGCTTCTGTGGAGTTTGCGGGAAATGCAGAAGGGGAAGAGATTTCCTATGAAGCGAGCGCAGAATTTGCCGACGCCAATGCAGGCACGGGGAAGGCTGTCGTGGTTACGGTTATGCTGACAGGCGGCAGCGCAGAGGCTTATTTCCTTGACAATGACAAATACCAGGCGGCGGCGGATATCTTAAAAGCGCCTGCCCCGAAGGTGACGGCGCCGGATATTTCCGTTCCTTATGGTACGACTTTGGGAGGAATTTCCCTGCCGGAAGGATTCGCCTTTGACGTTTCCGGGCTTTCTGACGGCTTTAATACAGCCGTGGGGGATGTCGGTGTCCATAAGTTTGCGGCTGTTTATACAAAGGATGTTATTAATTATGAAACTGTGGAATTAGAAATATCCGTCAATGTCATACAGGCTGTCCCGAAATATACCGTCCCGGCAGGGCTTACGGCGGTATATGGGCAGACTTTGGGAATGGTGGCGCTTCCGGCAGGGTTTGCTTTTGAGCAGCCGGAAACCACCAGCGTCGGAAAAGTAGGAGAGAATGCGTTTACAGTCCGTTATACGCCAAAGGACAGCGTCAATTATAAAACCGTGGGAGGAATCCCGGTGACGGTGACAGTCACAAAAGCGCCTGCGGTCTTTGAGATCCCGACAGGGCTTACGGCTGTGTACGGGCAGACGCTGGAAACAGTGGCGCTCCCGGCAGGATTTGCCTTTGAGGATAGTCTGGACACCCTGGTAGGGGAGGCAGGACAGCATACATTTTTAGTGGATTATACGCCGGATGACCCGGAAACAGAGGAATCAAGGACAGGGATTGAAGTTGTTATTACTGTTCTTAAGGCGACGCCGGAATGTACGGTGCTGGAAGCGCTGGTGGCAGAGTATGGAAAGACGCTGGAAGACTTGAAAATACTGCTGAAAAATACGGGCTGGTCCTTCACGCTTCCTGGCTCCACGCCGGTAGGGGAGATAGGGGAAAACCTGTTTGACGCCGTTTATACCCCGGAGGACACCGATAACTATGAGACTGTGGCGGGAGTGATAAAAGTCCTTGTGGTGAAGGCAAAGCCTTCCTATACCCTTCCTGACCATGTGGAAGCCGTGTATGGGATGGTGTTAAAGGATGTTGTACTGCCGGAGGGATTTGCTTTTGACACGGCGGATCTGCCGGACGGGTTAAATACCCCGGTAGGCAGTGCAGGGGCACAGGAATTTAAGGTGGTTTATACGCCGGAAGATCCGGATCATTATGCGGCGGTTACGGAAGAGATTACAGTTCTTGTAAAAAAATCTCCGGATACGCCAAACCTGCCGGATGCTTCGGAAACATGGAACGTTTCCTATCACATAGAGACCGTCGGGGACGTAGAACTGCCGGAAGGCTGGGAATGGCTTGCAGAGGATGCAGAAAAAGCGCTGGCAGCAGGAAGTGAAGTCAGGGCGGCGGCTGTTTATATGGGCGGGGATCGCGGAAATTATGAGACGGAATCCGTGGAGATCACGCTCTGCCGCTCCCGCTGTGGACATGAGCAGACAGAAATCAGGGATCGGAAAGAGGCAGGCTGTACAGCGGAGGGCTACACAGGAGATACGTATTGTACTGTCTGCGGAGAATTGGTGCAGGCGGGAAGCAGAATCCCGGCTCTTGGGCATGATTACGGGGAAGGCGTTGTGACAAAAGAGCCGACCGCGGCGGAGGCAGGGATCAGGACCTATACCTGCAAACGCTGCAATGACAGCTATACCGAAGAAATACCGAGGATTTCCGGGTCAGGCTCCACCGGAGGAAATGCTGGCGGCGGGAGCATTTCCGGCGGCACAGGCGGAAATGTTTCTGGAAATGCAGGAAGCAGCAGCAATACAGCAGGAGGAAATACCGGGGATAACGCTGCCGGAAATACCACAGGGAATGAGCCGGACATGAATGACAGTCCTTCCGGCAGTCCGGGCAATGGCGTCACGGCAGAGACCAGACCGGACGGCACAAAGGTAGAGACAAAGACGGAAACGGCTGAGGACGGGGCAGTAAAAGAAACCGTGACAGAGACTTCCAGGGATGGCAGTACAGTGAAAGAAACTGTGACGGAGACTTCCGGGGATGGAAGCACGGTAAAAGAAACTGTGACGGAGACCCAGACGGACGGCACAGTATCCTCTACGGTGACAGAAACCAGGGCAGACGGCTCTAAGACGGAGAAGAAAGAAGTTAAGACGTCGGACGAGACTACGTTGGTTGTGGAAGCGGAAACGCGGACAGACGGTACGACCGCGGCAAATTCGGTCATCAAGACAGGCGCGTCCGGGCAGTCCGGAACTGTGGAAATTGCGGAAAGCCTTTTGAAAGCGGTTGCAGAGGACAGCAGAATTAACAGCGTTGTTGTGGAAATCACCGACACGACGGTCAATTCTTCCGAAAAGAGGAATAAAAACACGGTTGTGAATGTGGAGATTCCGGAAGTGGAAGGCGTGAACGTAGAGAAGGTGGTTCTTACCAGAGACAGTATCACGGCGGCGAAGGATTCCGGAAAAGGGCGGAAGGTCAATGTGACAAACGGCGCAACGGGCAGCAGGGCGGAAGGCTATGTTGTCACCATCCCTGCAAAACAGCTTGCGAAGATTTCTGAAAATGTGGAAGAAATTAACATCACCATCGCGGTGGAAAAGGTTGCCGATGTTGCCAATACTTCCAAAAAGGATAACATCACGGATCTGGTGACAAAGAGCAAAGGCAAAAAGGCAAAAACCTGCGTGGTGGAAGTCGCAGAAAATGCCGAAGTAACAGCAGGCATGAATGTAAAGATTCCTGTGAAGGAAAAAGCAGGGAACAGCGATAAGGTTTACATTTACAAGTATGATAACAAGACCGGGAAGCTGGTGGAAGTAGCGAACAGTAAGCAGAAGGTGGCAGAGGACGGAACCGTTTCCATTGCGGCCGCCGGAGGCACGGACTATGTTGTTTCCGCAAAGAAATTAAGCGGGAAAAATGTGGAAACTATCAGGGACGGGATTTCCGTATCCGTATCGAAGAAAACGGCAAAGGCCGGGAAAGAGATTTCGATCCGGGTATCCCTGCCGGAAACTGTCAGCAGAAAAGCAAAATTCGGGACAGAGACAGCAGTGATTACTTATAAATGCAGCGACAGCAAAGTGGCGTCGGTGTCAAAGGACGGAAAAGTAACTACGAAAAAGAAAGGGACCGTGGTTATCACGACGAACATTAAGCTTTCCAGCGGGCAGAAAGTAACAGAAAAACAGAAGATAGTAGTAAAATAATGGTATTTTAAACAGGATGAAACCTCTTTGCAGGTTTTACTCGTAAAAAAAACAGGCAGGAATGTGGTTCCTGCCTGTTTTGTGCGTTCAATCCTCTAACAGCCTGTTAATGTCAGAGAAGTTAATAAGTAAATCATCATAGATATTAACTTTAACAGTGGAATCAAAGGAGTATTGGATATTGAGTATATCGCCTTCAAAATAATTGACTGTTACAGTTTTTCGGCGGGGATCTGCAATCCAATACTCGCGGACTCCGGCATTTTTATAGTAATATAGCTTACGGATATAATCGTCGGCAGGATTGCCGGGAGAGACAATCTCAATGATGAAATCCGGGGCGCCGTTGCAGCGTTTTCCGTCCAGTTTGTTTTTGTCGCATACCACCATGATGTCAGGCTGGACGATGGTAAGGGGGTTATCGTTCAGTTTTACATCAAACGGGGCGTGGAATACGCGGCAGGAGCCATGTTTGCTTTTGATATAGGTGTTCAGTATGGTGGACAGCTCCATGGAGATTGTCTGGTGGCTCTGTGACGGGCTGGACATATTGTAGATTACGCCGTCAAAGATCTCCGCTCTCTCATCTTCCGGAAGAGCTTCGTACTGTTCTATGGTAATCAGTGCTGGCTGTAATGCTGGCATAAAATCGCTCCTTCCTGCTTAGGGTCTGTGCTTATATACAGTATACTTGGTTATAAATAGTTTGTCCATAACCGGAATGAAAATAGGGAAGCGGTTACATAACAGTTCAGCCTGCGCAAAATTTTGTTAAAATGCACAAATTTTCATTGACAAATGAGGACAATTTGTTATATATTATAATAAATTTGGTTTACACAGAGAAAATAGTAAGTCAAATTGCACAAAAAAATGACGTTTGATGTTGCAGGACGTCAAAGTCAATGGGTATGAAACAAAGAAAGGGGAAGATGTCTATGAGAAAACGATGGGGCAGGAAAGTGATAGCCTGCCTGACAGCAGCAGCGATGATAGGAACGATGTTCCCTCAAAGCGCAGATTTTATAGGGAAGGGGGTTCAGGCGGAGGAAGTAAAAGAGGAAAATGTGGCAGAGGAAAAGATTACCCTGACAGATGCACAGGTAGAGAGTATCTATGCAGATACATTTATGTCTAATCATGAACGTACCAGTCCAAGAGTATCTGTTCATGATCCATCCATTGTTGTTGGTTATGAAGCTGATGGAAAAGTATACGGAGAGGATGCGGCAGGAAGGAAAAAAGTTTATTATATCTTTGGATCCCATCGTGCCTGGGCATATTCTTATGATTTAGTGAATTGGCAGATATTTAATAATAATATCAATACGGATGCTTATACGGAGCTTTTAAAAGAAGGGTTTGCATGGTCAGCCCAGGGAAGTAACAATTATGATCCATCTGGGAATATGTGGGCGCCGGATGTTATCTGGAATGAAGCTATGGGCAAGTGGTGTATGTACATGAGCGTTAATGGACCTACATGGAATTCCTCGATTGCCCTGTTAACATCCGATTCTTTAAACGGTGACTGGACATATGTGGATACCGTAGTATATTCTGGTTTTACAGCGTCTGGAAATAATAAGTTTACAGAAACAGATTATACGGAAGTGACAGGGGAAGAAACACTTCCTGAAAGATTTAAATCCAGTGAAAATGGAGCAAATCCGGAAATAACATGGAATCACCGTTATGGAGCCCATGCCATAGATCCCTGTGTATTTTATGACGAAGAAGGAAAGCTCTGGATGAGTTATGGTTCGTGGTCCGGAGGTATTTGGATGTTTCAGTTAGATGAAACGACAGGGTTACGGGATCAAAGTATAAAATATGAATATGTGGACGGAGAAACGGATCCTTATATGGGATATAAGCTGGCAGGAGGTTCTCATCGTTCTGGAGAAGCGTCTTATATCGAATATATTGATGGAAAATATTATTTATTCGTGACTTATGGCGGTTTGGAAGCAAATGGCGGCTATAATATGCGTGTTTTTTCTTCGGAAAATGTAACTGGTCCTTATGTAGATCTTTCCGGGGACGATGCCAGATATCCGCAGTCAGGAAATGCAGGGGCAAGCGACAGGACTGTTGGAACGAGGCTGATGTCATATTACCGCTGGAACCACATGAATATTGGTTTTGCCGCACAGGGACATAATTCTGCTTTTGTTGATACTGATGGAAAAAAGTATTTAATATACCATACAAGATTTGACAATGGCATGGGGGTACATGAAGTTCGGGTGCATCAGTTATTTACAGGAGAACATGGAGAGATTGTGGCGGCTCCGTTTGAATATGCGGGAGAGGCTTTGCAGGAAAATGGCTATGCAAAGGAAGATGTTACAGGAACATATCAGGTGCTTTATCATACGTCTTCCATTAACTATTCAAATTTAGAGTGTGTGAAAGAGCAGACCATTACTTTAAATGGAGACGGAACCGTTACTGGTGATTATCCGGGTACCTGGGAAATGAAAGATGGGAAACCTTATGTTACTTTGACAACAGGCAACGTAAGTTACAGCGGCGTCTTTGTAGAACAGGAAATGGAAGAAACCGACGTAAATACTATGTGCTTTACTGTGGCCGGAACAAATGATGTCACAATTTGGGGTTATAAAATACCGTCTGATGATGTCGTAGTTGCCATAAATGCAAAAACATTTGCTTCCATACCGGAATCTACCTATGGTGATGTAGAGCTGCCGTCTGCGGAAAGTTTATCCTGGGGAGCTCAGATTTCATGGGCTTCTTCCAATCCGAACGTTTTATCAGATACGGGAGTTGTTACGACGCCTACTATGGATACGGAAGTCCTTTTAACAGCAACAATTTCTAAAGGAAGTTATCAGTATCAGAAAACATATAAGATTACGGTTCGTGGAGATGCAGAAGAGAAATATGATTCCGCTTTAGATGCTTATTTGGTTGCATCCTACTTTGAAAACAATCCACAGCCTCTGAAAGAACATGTTTCCGGTGATTTGTCTTTTGATAATCCATATAACGAGAATATTTCCAATGCTTTGGATGTGTCAGACGGGGTTATGATCCAGTTTGATATTTCTGATATGGAACAGATTAATGTTCTTGGAACAATTCTTGGATTTGGAGGAAGCGGCGGAAAATTATATTTTACCCAGGGTTCCTATCTTGGATATAATGCGCTCGGCGGATATTTTGATGCTAACCTCAAGAATTATGGTCTTGTAAAAGATTATATTGGCGAAGGCGGAACTGTCAGGATTAAGCTGACTTCCGGCGGATTTACTGTATGGGTAAATGATAATTTAGCATATACAGAGAGTATTATTGGCGGAGAGAATGGTGCGGGAGATCTTAGAAATTACGGCAATGTCCTGACATGGCTGAAGCAAACAGCGGATAGAGTATATCTGGGATATGGCGGCTGGTGGACAGATACTGCAAACTGTTCTATTAGCAATATAAAATTTTATGTATGCCGTCAGGAAAATCATGGAACAGGAACCAATCCAAATGATGCGGGTACAGGAAGTGAAGGTACAGCAGAAAGTTCAGGGGTTTTATATGGGCAGAATTATGAAGATGAAGGAACAGCGCTGTCAGGCTGGAATTCAACGAATGCTTCTGGCAATATAAGAACAGGTACTGGAAATGAATTTGGAACTTATTTTGATTTTTCACCAAAGGCGAGCGGGGGTTCCAGAGGGGCAGCAGTTAATTTTGATCTGGATGAGTCTGATTTTGAGGAAGATTATATTTTAGAAACAGACGCTTATTTAAATCCATCGACAAATAATAATTCAGGAGCTCAGCTTGCATTTACGACGAGTACGCAAAGTTATCCGAGCAGAAATATGAACAATGGATTAAATAGTAATTCAGCTATTTTGAAATTGGCGACAGATTCCGGGAACACAACGTGGAAAATTAATGATACAGAGGAAACGGTTATATTGCCGAAGGACGCATGGATTCATATAAAAGCAAAGGTGGATGTTTCGGAAAAGACAGCCCACATTATTTTCACAGGAAAAGAGCTTTTGGTTGAGAAGGATGTGGCAATTCCTGCTGATTCTATGGCATTTGGAGGTTTATATATCCTGGCAAGCAGAGCGTCCGGAGAAATGCGCCTTGATAATACTTATGTCTACCGCACAGAAATGGCAGAGTCAGATGACAATCTGTCCTTTGCGATAAACAGGGTATCTTATGCAAAGAGTGATGATATTACTTATTATGATAATCCTCTTTATGGACAGGAGGTTTCAGAGCTTTCCATCCAATATACTGTCAACTGGATGAGCAATGCAGCTAAAAATGGATGGGATGGGGTATTTAGCTTTTATAATACCCAGGATCAGGGAAAGGTGTCTGTTCAGGTAGCGCCATATGTATGTTATAATGGCGGTGGTCATTGGATGGATCTGAATAATCCGAATAATGAGGGAACTACTAATATGGCGCCTTCTATGGCAGTAGGGAAGGATCATGTCATTAACATAAGAATAACCAAGAATAGTACCCAGGTAAATGTAAATGGAGAAGGCATAGGAATTTCAAATGTTAATGATGGTTGTACCAATACAGATTTGCTGAATTATATTTCTGCATGTGATAAATTTACTTTGGGGGTAGGTTGGGCAGAGACCTCTTTCTGGAATACGGAGCTTTGTTCCATCAGTGATTTGACGATTTCAGCACAGCCTGTAAAGAGCAATGTTTATATTGCTAATGATGGACAGTATTCCTATGGTTCTGTTTTAAAAGCAAAAATGAATAATTCTTTTGGAGCAGTGTTGTCTTATCAGTGGTACATTGGTACAGAGGAGAATGGAGAATATACTGAGATTGTCGGTGAAACAGGGAACAAGTATATTCCAAAAGCAGATGATATTGGGAAATTTATAAAAGTCAAAGCAATTACTGGCGAAACAGAAGTGGAATCCGTAGCAGTTCCAATTACAAAAAGGGTATTGGCAGCGGATGCTTCTGTAAAAGATAAAGATTATGATGGAACTGATAGTGCTGAACTGGTTTCCCGGGAATTAATTGGTATTGTGAATAATGATGAAGTAACTTATAAAGCAGAAGCGAAATTTGAAGATGCCAATGCGGGAAGTTCCAAAAATGTTGTTGTTAATTTCACTTTGGATGAAAAATGGAATGCTTGTTATGAGTTACAGGAAAATGTTCTTCATAGAGTAGCAGAAATTTTCAAATTAATGCCGCAATATACACTTCCGACAGGTCTGACCGCAGTAGAAGGCCAGACGCTTAAAGATATCACGCTTCCGGCAGGCTTCTCTTTTCAGGATGCTTTGACAACAAGCGTAGGAGAGGCAGGAACCCATGAGTTTGAAGTTGTCTTTACGCCGGAAGACGCAACAAATTATAAAGTTATTACTGGCATTAAGGTGACGGTTACTGTGGAGAAAAAGCCGGACGATTCTGGGAATACAGGGGATGATAATCCGGAAGAAAATCCAGGCGGCACGGGCGGTTTCGGCGGCGGCACCATTAGCGGCGGCACGGGAAGCGCAGGAAGCAGCAGCTCTACAAATACGGAAAATAACGGCGGAGACAGTACGCAGCCTGATAACAGCGGGGATAATAATACTCCTTCCACGAATCCTGAAAATAATGTCACAACAGAAACAAAGCCGGATGGCACGGTGGTAGAGACAACGACAGAGACGGCTGCGGACGGGACAGTAAAGGAAACGGTGACGGAGACGCAGACGGACGGAACGGTATCTTCCACAGTGACAGAGACGAAACCGGATGGTTCCAAGACAGAGAAGAAAGAAGTGAAAACTTCCGACGACACCACATTGCTTGTAGAAGCGGAGACGAAAGCGGATGGCACTTCAACGGCAAAATCAGTGATTAAGACAGGCACAACCGGGCAGTCCGGAACAGTAGAGATTGCGGAAAGCCTTTTACAGGCAGTTGCCGAGGATGACCGTATGGATCGTGTTGCCGTGCAAATCACCGATACTACGGTAAATTCTGCGGTAACAGGAAGCAAGAATACAGTAGTCAGCGTGAATATTCCTTCGGTAGAAGGCGTTGATGTGGATGTGGTGCTCAACAAGGACAGCATTACGGCTGCGAAGAGCTCCGGAAAAGGGCTGAAAGTCAATGTGGCAAACGGCGGGACGGAAGGCTATGTTGTCACCATTCCTGCAAAGCAGCTTGCAAAGATTTCCGGTAATGTGGAGGAACTTAATATCACGATTGCCGTAGAAAAAGCAGCGGATGTTTCGGATGCTTCCAAGAAGGATACAATCACGAATCTGGTAACAAAGAGCAAAGGCAAGACAGCAAAGACCTGTGTTGTGGGAATAGCAGAAAATGCAAATGTAACAGCAGGCATGAATGTAAAGGTTCCTGTGAAAGAAACAGCGGGAAACAGCAGCCAGGTCTATATTTACAAATATGATAAGAAGAGCGGAAAGCTGGTAGAAGTTGCCAACAGCAAGCAGAAAGTAGCGTCGGACGGAACCGTTTCCATTGCGGCTAAGGAAGGTACGGATTATGTGGTATCTGCAAAGAAATTAAGCGGAAAGAATGTAGAGACTATCAAAGACGGTATTTCCGTATCCGTATCGAAGAAATCAGTCAAGGCAGGCAAAGCGGTATCTGCGAAGGTATCCCTGCCGGAAACTGTCAGCAAAAAAGCAAAATTCGGTACAGAAAAAGCAACGATTGCTTATAAGTCCAGCAACAGCAAAGTAGCGTCGGTATCGAAGAACGGCAAAATTAAGGCAAAGAAAAAAGGAACCGTGGTGATTACCGTAACGGTGAAGCTTTCCAGCGGGCAGAAAGTGACAGAAAAACGGAAGATTAAAATAAAATAAATTTAGGAATAAATTAGAGTACAAGAAATACTTGGCTCGCAGGTAAATTTTCAGGGACTGCCGCAGAAAGAGCGGCAGTCCCCTTTTGAAATTCTCGTTTTTATAAAAATAGTCATGCTGGAAAAGATTAAAAAGTTAAAAAGTATAGTCCCGGTTGGCTCCTACTAACCCCGCCGCGTCCCTTGCCTTTAAGTCCTTCTGGTAAGGATTGGATTCATTGGAGTATTTGATAGTGGTGTTGGTGGTGCCGCCGGAAACATACGTGCGCCCGCATTCCGGGCAGATGGCAGTATGGATAGAAACAGAAGCATTGACGACCTTTCCGTTATTTTTTTCTGCTTTGGCATAGGCATTGGCGACATGCTCCCCTTCATGGGCGCGGACAACGGCGCCTGCGGCGTTCGGGGAAATATGGGCGGCGGCTTTAAAGGAAACGTTCCCCTCGTTGGAACCGTCCTGGTATTTGCGTTCTTTACAGGTCTGGCATTCTTCCGGAGAGGATCTGCGTCCGGGCTTTTTGATTTCATCCGGGTCTGCGGCTTTTTTTGTTTCTTCCGCATTCTGGTTTTTTGCGATCGTTTGTGTATTTGAGGCATACGCTGCCTGCAATGGTGCTATTGCCATAGAAAATACCCCCTTTAAATAAAAAAAGTTGTCTTTGTATTGCCTAAAATTGTAACATAACATGGGAAAAATTACAATTCTTTCTACTCTTTTTTGCGATAATTCTGTTATAAATGTCCATTGACTTTTTTTACAATCCAATGCTATACTTTCAAAGCAATGAAATAAAAGCGGTAAAGGATACGACACATGTGGTGCTTTGGCACGTAAATCTGATTACGGAACAAAACAGAAACAGGGTGTTGTATTTTTTTGCGCTTTTATTGGCTGGCAGATGGAACCGCTGCGTTTCGTCTGGCGGCAGTTTAAGAAAAAAGGAGTGTTTACTATGCCAAAAAATCAATTTCAAAGGATGATGTTTGCTTTATTGACAGTGATTATCACAGTACATGCGTATGTTTTTTACAGCCTGTACGTGGTGAATGGAAGCACGCTGATGGCGTTGAATGGAAAGAACAGCGTATTGGAGGCGATCCATGCGCAGGGCGGCGTTTATATGTTCGGGCAGTACCTTCCGATCTGGGCGGTCGTCTTGATTGAATTTGCCTGCGCTTACCTATTGGAAGTAGCGGTAGGAAGCCCATGCTCTTTTAAGCTTGCCAGCAGGGTATTTAATCCGAAAACGACGCATCCGGTGTTATTTGAATGCGCTATTATCTGCGCCACGGTGGGGATTATGTGTCCTGCCATGAGTTTTCTTGCAGCGTTTATGTACTATCCATATTATGGAGGCTTCCATATAGTTACGCTGCTTGCAAACTGGTTAAAGCTTGTATGTTTTAACTTTCCATTTGCCTTTTTCACGCAGATGTTTTTTATCCAGCCGTTGGTGCGTACAGTATTTAAGGCTGTTTTTGTAAGGGATATGGAAACGGGAAAAACGGCGGTAGAAGCGTAGTTATACTATGAAAATGAAATAAGATACCGGGCAGGATGGGGCTGCCGCAGTAAGGAACACAGGTACAGGATATCGTATGGCATGTCCTGTATGCTCAGTTCTTATTGCGGCAGCCCTGTTTTTCTGCAATTAGTCTTTTGGCATAGCGCTTTTAGGCAGCCACGCGGCCAGACATTTCTTTTGAAAAGTCCGGTTTGAATTGTGACTTTTTACCTGCAAAAAATTCAGGATTTTCAAAAGAAACTGTCTGTGACAGTGGCGTTCTTTTTAACAGGTTTCAAAAAATTGACTGCAGAGATATTTTATCAGGTTTTGACATTATATGGATGGTTTGCTATAATACTCTGGATGGAAAATTTTCGGTTACGGAAAAGAGGGCGTATCATGGAAACGATAAAGGAACAGTATGATATTATTATTGTGGGAACCGGGGCTGCAGGGCTGTTTGCCGCGCTCCAGTTCCCACAGGATAAGGATATCCTGATGATTACGAGGGATGCCGTAGAAAACAGCGATTCTTATCTGGCGCAGGGCGGCATCTGCATGTTGAAAAGTCCAGATGATTATGAAAGCTATTACGAAGATACCATGCGTGCGGGGCGGTACGAAAACAACCCCGATTCTGTCAGGATTATGATTAAGTCTTCCCCTGGAATTATCAAAGAACTGCTGGAGCTCGGCGTGGATTTTGAGCGGGACGAGCAGGGGGAGCTTTTATTTACCAGGGAGGGCGCGCATTCGACGTTCCGCATTCTCTACCATCAGGATGTGACGGGAAAGGAAATCACAAGCCGCCTGATTGAACGTATCCGCGAAAGAAGCAATATCCATGTATTTGAATATACTACGATGTTAGACTGGATGATTGAGGAAAATGACAGCGGCAGTAAAAGGAAAAAACGCTGCGAGGGAATTGTGCTGCGCTGTCAGGATCAGACCGTAAAAGCGGTGAAAAGCCGTATGACGATTCTTGCGACCGGGGGTCTGGGCGGGCTGTTTGCCCATTCCACGAATTTCCGCCATATTACCGGGGACAGTATTGCGCTTGCGCTGGAGCATGGAATAGAGATTCAGGATATCAATTATATCCAGATTCACCCGACGACGCTTTACTCCAATAAAGGCGGGAGGAGCTTCCTGATTTCGGAATCTGTCCGGGGAGAAGGCGCGATTTTATTAAACCCGAAGGGAAAGCGGTTTGTGGACGAGCTTCTGCCGCGCGATGTGGTGGCGACCGCGATCCGGGAAGAAATGGAAAAGTTTAACAGCCCTTATGTCTATCTTTCCTTGAAGCATATGCCGAAAGAAGAAATTATGCACCGTTTTCCGAATATTTATGAACGCTGCCTGGAAGAAGGGTATGATCTTTCCAGGGAGCCGATCCCGATTACCCCGGCGCAGCATTATTTCATGGGCGGCGTGAAAACGGACACCGAGGCGCAGACTGGCTGCGATCGGCTGTATGCGGTGGGAGAAACCGGCTGCAACGGCGTGCATGGGGCAAACCGTCTGGCGAGCAATTCCCTGCTGGAAAGCCTTGTATTTGCGAAGCGTGCGGTGCAGAAAATAGAGCGGGAATTTGATCAGGTCAAAATTTCAGAAAAAGAAATCGATCTTGGCAGTTATCAGGACGCAGAAGCACTGCAGAAAAAATATAAACGGTTAGTTATGGATGAAATTAAGAGAAAGGATGAGGATTTTTATGTTAAATGGTGTAACAATGAAAATTAATGTGGACGAATATATTTTAAATGCGCTGCGGGAGGATATTACAAGCGAGGACGTGACGACGAATGCGGTTATGCCGCAGGCAAAGCAGGGAAAGGCGGAGCTTATCTGCAAGCAGGACGGCATTCTTGCCGGGCTTTCGGTTTTTGTGCGTACCTTTGAACTTCTGGACGATACGGCGCATTTTGAAACAACAGCAAAGGATGGGGATTTTGTTTCAAAAGGACAGGTAATCGGTGTGCTTTACGGGGATATCCGCGCGCTGTTATCCGGGGAGCGGACGGCGCTCAATTATTTACAGCGCATGAGCGGCATTGCAAGCTTTACGCATGATCTGGCAGAAGAATTAAAGGGGACAAAGACAAAGCTTTTAGATACCAGGAAGACGACGCCGAATATGCGCCCGTTTGAGAAATATGCGGTGAAAATTGGAGGCGGCTATAACCACCGCTATAACCTTTCCGACGGTATTTTGATTAAGGATAACCATATCGGGGCGGCAGGCAGCATAAAAAAAGCGGTGGAGCTTGCGAAAAATTATGCGCCGTTTGTCAGGAAGATCGAGGTGGAAACGGAATCCTTAGAGCAGGTGCAGGAGGCTTTGGATGCCGGGGCGGACATTATCATGCTTGACAATATGGATAAGGAAACCATGAAAAAAGCGGTAGAGATGATTGCGGGAAAGGCAGAAACCGAATGCTCGGGAAATGTGACAAAGGAACGCTTAAGGGAAATTTCGGAAATCGGCGTGGATTATGTTTCCTCCGGCGCGCTGACCCATTCGGCGCCGATTATGGATCTTTCCTTAAAAAATCTGGTGCCTGTGGAGTAAATAAAAATAATATGCGTGAAATGGAATTTAAAATGGAGCGGAACGGGCTGGTGGAAATCGGCCAGGAAGTGGAAATACGGGAGGGACGCCTCCCGTACAGTTATTACTATGTTGTTGAACCGGCAGTTGCAATGTCCGGAAATTTTTTATTCCGTGAACGCCTTACGGCGAAAACGGGGATAGTAAAAGATATTTTAAAAAAAGAAACCGGGACTTATCTTTTAGTAGAATTTGAGGATGAAAAAGAAATTCCTGCCAGTTTGTAAATCCTGGTGTTGTTTATGACAGGAAAGTGCCGCAGGTTTTTTTAAATAATTCTGTTTCTTTTGACGGCAGCAGATTATTTTTTGTGATGTCCAATATCAGGTTTTCCATGCTGCCGTTCCACCAGAAATTAAGGAATTTTCTGAAAATATACTGTTTATATGTCTTTTCTTCGACGATAATTTCATAGTGCAGGAATCGGCCGGCTTTGTAAGGGCGGACATAGTCCTTTGCTTCCAGGTGTTTTAAAAAAGTAGCGACAGTCTGTAATTCCCATACTTTTTCATGTTCTTTTGCCTGCCTGGTGATTTGGGAAAGAGTGCAGTTTCCGCCAAGCTCCCATATGGATTTCATGACAATTTCTTCGCTGGCTGTTAAAGGCTTCATGTGGTTTTTTCCTCCCTGATTTCTCTTGTTTTTATGCTGAATTATTTGGTATTTTTTAGTGTTAAAAACCGATATTTTATAGTATGTATTTTAGGCTTTTTAAGACTAAAAGTCAATAGGCTTTTTTGGTCTGATCTATAATATTTCCACAATTTGGATCTAAGGAGAGTGGAAATGTACCGTCGGATTAGAGAGCTGAGGGAGGATCATGATTTAACTCAGGTATATTTGGCAAAATTACTGAATGTAAATCAGCGCACATATTCACGTTATGAGACAGGAGAGCATGAAATATCACTGGCTTCCCTGACAAAAATAGCGGATTTTTATAATGTCAGCATAGATTTTTTGCTGGACAGGACAGATATCAGAGAGCCTTATCCAAAACCGAAAAATCGTTCTTAACATAATCATGCCATAATGATGTGAATGGTTTCTTTTGATTTTTTCTTCCTTTTTCCAGACTGTTTTTGAATTTTTTATTTCTGTAAAAATAATACGATCTGTTTTTTTTATTGAAAATCATGATAGATGTAAGCTATAAAATTAAATTTGGCAAAAAGATGGAAATCTGGCGGCAAAATCCGTTTTTCTCTTGTAAGAATTGTATGATTGTGATATAGTAATAGCGTGGGTTGATGTTCAATTGATACAAAAAGAATGGAGGATATTGCATGAAAAAAAAGGGATTGCTGCAAAAGTTCATCGGCAGTGCCGTGATAGCTGCCTTAGCTGTTACCAGTGCTGCCATGCCGATGCCGCAGCCAGTGCAGGCGGCAGAGGGTGATTATCATGAAAATGACTGGAGGGCGGAAGGCTCTGTGACCGTCCATGATCCATCGATTGTGGTTGGATATGAAAAGGATGGAAAGGTTACCGGGAAAGAAACGGAAGGAAGCAAAAAGGTTTATTATATTTTTGGCTCGCACCGCGCTTTTGCAAGGACATACGATTTGCAAAATTGGGAACCATTTGAAAATAATATTTCCAAAGATTACCGCAGTATTTTTACTGATGGAGAAGCGTGGGCAAAAATGGGAGATGCCGCATATGATGTATCGGGAAATCTTTGGGCTCCTGATGTGATCTGGAATGAAGCTATGGGGAAATGGTGCATGTACATGAGCGTTAATGGAAATTCCTGGAATTCGACCATTGCGCTTCTGACTTCGGACAGCCTTGACGGGGACTGGAGTTATGTGGACACGATTATTTATTCCGGTTTTACAAAGAAGGGGTCACAGCATGACTATACCCTTACGGATTATCAGAAGGTAACAGGAGATACGGAGCTGCCGGATCGTTATCTTACGAACCAGACAACATGGAATACGGATTATGGCGCTCATGCGATTGACCCGTGCGTCCTCTATGATGACGAAGGGAATCTCTGGATGACCTATGGTTCCTGGTCGGGCGGCATTTATATGATCGGTCTTGATGAGAATACGGGACTGCGCGACTATAACCAGAAATATGATTTGGTAGAAAATGAATCCGATCCTTATATGGGCATCCAGCTTGGCGGCGGATGGTTCGCTTCCGGTGAGGCTTCCTATATCCAGAAGATCGGCGATTACTATTATATGTTTATTACTTACGGCAGGCTGACGGCAAACGGCGGCTATAACGTGCGCTGCTTCCGTTCAGATAAGATCACGGGCCCTTATGTCGATGATCAGGGAAAACCAGCGATTTATTCCCAGCGTGCGGCAAGCAACATTAATGGCTCTATCGGCGAGCGCATGATGTCCTATTATAAATGGAGCTGGCATACCTATGGCGAGGTGGCTCAGGGACATAATTCCGCTTTTGTAGATACGGACGGAAGAGCGTATATTATTTACCATACGCGTACTGATACGTATGGGGAAGAACATAAGGTGCGCGTGCATGAGCTGTTTCAGAATGAAAACGGCTGGCTGGTGGAGGCTCCGTTTGCTTATAAAGGGGAAACCCAGAAGGAAGGCGGTTATTCCGCAGAGGAAGCGGCAGGCTCTTATGAGGTTATTCTCCAGGGACCGGTTGTCAATGCACAGCTGGAAACGAATAAAGGCGTTGACATTACCTTAAATGCAGACGGGACGGTAACCTGCGCAACGGATAAAAATTATAATGGAACCTGGACAAAAAAGGACGGCTCTTATATGTCGATAACCCTGGGAGATACCGTATTTAACGGCGTCTTTGTTACCGGGACGATAGAAGGGACAAAGGAACAGGCTGTCTGCTTTACGGCGCTTGCCGATCAGCCGGATGGTGAAAACGCAGGGCGCTGCCTGTGGGGGGCAAAGCTTACGGATAACCTTTCCTCTTATATTGAAGGAAGGCTGGAGTTAAATAAAACAAAAGTCAGCATTGTCAAAGGAAAGACCTCGAAAATTAAAGTCATGGATAATGAATGGAGCGAGGTATTCTCCAAGAAGGCGGTATGGAAATCCTCCAACAGCAAGGTTGCAAAGGTAAATTCCAACGGAAAGATAACGGCAAAGAAGGTTGGAAGCGCTACCATTACGGCGACGATTGGCGGAAAATCCATGACCTGCAAAGTAACGGTTAAGAAAAAGACGACAAAAAAGAAATAACAGCCGGGCATAGTATGATTCAGGAAAGGCTGCTGCAGAAACTGTGGCAGTCTTTTTCTGTGGTAATGAATCGTTTTACAAAATCCATAAATTTGCTTTTGTCAGTTGTCTATGGTATACTCTTGTAAAAGCCGATCTTGATACGGGGCAGTTGGCAGGTTTTCCTGCCGGTCTGTTATACAAAAACGGCAGTCAGGCATATAATGGATTGACTGTTATGATATGGAGGTTGTTTTATGGAGAAAGATATAGCAGAGAAAATGAGCACAGTGGTGGAAACGCTTTTGGAGGATTACAGCAAGGGCAGGACGATTGATAAAATGGATGCGTATAACCAGCCCAATAAAGAGGTCATTGTCCGGCTGATGGATGAGCTCCAGAGAATTGTATTTCTTGGATATTATAAAAATAAAGAATTTAAGGTTTATACCACCAGAAACCACCTGACTATGCTGGTAGAAGATGTCATGTTTAATTTAAAAAAACAGATTACCATTGTATTACGGTATAATGATGATTATGCCGACGCGGATCTGGATGAAATCAATGAAAAAGCGGAAGAGATCACGTTAGAGTTTTTAAAAAGAATTCCGAAAATCAGGGAGTATATGGAGACGGATTTACAGGCAGCTTATGACGGTGATCCGGCGGCTTATAATAAAGATGAGATTGTGTTTTCCTATCCGGGGTTTTATGCTATTTTAGTCAACCGCCTGGCACATGAGCTGCATGTCCTGGGCGTTCCGCTGATTCCGAGGATTATGACAGAACACGCCCACAGCCTTACGGGGATTGATATCCATCCGGGGGCGACGATTGGGAAATACTTTTTTATCGATCACGGAACGGGCATTGTTATCGGAGAAACCACTGTAATCGGCGACAATGTAAAGATTTACCAGGGCGTGACGCTTGGAGCGCTGTCCACGCGGGGCGGGCAGACACTAAAACATCTGAAACGCCATCCGACCATTGAGAATAATGTCACGATTTATTCCGGTTCGTCCATTCTGGGCGGAGAGACCGTGATAGGGGAAAATGCCGTGATTGGCAGTAACTCCTTTATTACCAAATCCATTAAGGCAGGGACGAGAGTAACGATTAAGAATCAGGAGCTTCAGTTCAGCTATGATAAAACGCTTCATACGGAATCGTTAGAGCAGGGGGATGTTTGGTTTTATACCATATGATAAGGCGGTTTTTCAGGTTCAGGGAATTTTTTTTGTTACTGTCCTCGGTAATCATCCCTGAAAAACGGCGGCTGTTTTTCCTCAGAAATAAGAAGCTGGTACTGCTTCGGACGGCGGTAGGCGTTTCCATGCACTTCCCGCCCGCGGTATTTCCGCAGTTCGTCTATTGGGAATTTTGCAAGGTAAATCTCTTCCTGCTCCCCGGCTTCGATGATTAAGGTATCTCTGGAACCTGGCTCAGAGGGGCGGTAAGCAATCCCGTCAAAAGCGGAGGAATGCCCGTTGCAGTCCGGCTTTCCTTTCGGGTAATTTACGGTTGCAATGCCGACCATATTTTCATATGCCCTTGCGCGCAGTTGGGAAAGGCGGTTGATTTCCATAGGGCAGGCATTTGGCACAAGGATAATTTCGGCGCCTTTTAGCATCAGGATACGGGCGCTTTCCGGAAATTCCCTGTCATAGCAGATCATGGCTCCGGTTTTTATTGTTCCCTGTCCGGTGTCCAGATCAGTGACGAAGAATTCATTGCCCGGGGTAAGGCGTTTCTCGTCGCCAAAGTCGCAGGTATGTACTTTGGCATAAAGAAATTTTTGTGCGCCGAAACGGTCAAACAGGCAGAGACTGTTTCTTGGCAGGGGATCATACTGTTCCAAAAATGTAATCCCGACTGCCATCGAAAGCTCTTTGGCAAGACTTCCGAAAGAACGGATAAAAGCACTGTCCGAAGGCAGGGAAAGTTTTTTTAGCTGTTCCATATTTTCCGGAATGGTATAGCCGACGCTCCACATCTCCGGGAACAGGGCAAGATCTGCGCCCATTTCTTTTGCCTTCCGGCAGAAATGAATGCCTTTTTGCAGATTGCCTTCGATAGTTTGCTCTGGCAATAACTGCAATAAGGCGATGGTGAAATCATTCATAAAATCTTCTGACCACCCTTTCTTGTTGGTTTTTGAATTTGCAAGGGAAAAATGGTATGATAAAACCATAAAAAAGGAAGGGTTCCCCACTTTTCTTAATGGCTTTTTTGGATAACAGGCGTTCAGATATTTTTTGGCTGTAATCCATAACTTTAGTCTCCTTTTTCAGATATCATTATTGTTACTCCATCAGGATTGTCCAATACTTTTGCAATCGTAAATCCGGCATCTTGTAATAAGCTGCTTTCATGTTCCAGTGTCAGCGGGATGTCAAAATGGACAAACTGGTTATCGGGTATCAAATATTGCTTTCGCTTTTCCAAGTATACATTGCGTAAAAGTTCTTCTTCCTCATCACAGCAGGCAATGTAATCCCCCAAAATGAACACGCCGCCTGTTTTCAGCCCATGATAGATTTTCCGATATAATTCTTTCTTGCGCTCAGGCAGGAAATGGTGCAGGCTTTCAAAAGAAATCACAGCGTCCCATTTTTCATAGCCGGGGTGATATTGGAAATAATCCTGACATACTGTGACAAGATGCTTGTCAGAATGTTTTTCCAAAAGTTTGTCCAGCATACTTTGGCATAAATCTACGCCTGTCACATGTATCGCAGGATTTTTTTGCCAAATATGATCCAGTTCCAAACCAGTTCCACATCCCAGATCTAAAATTTCCCGGCACTTAAAAGGCAGTAATTCGGCAAAAAGCTGGTATGATTTTTCCCAAACAGACATATGTTCTTCATAACTATCCAGCCGCTTTGAAAAAAAGTCAGCCATCTCTTCCAGCGGGGAGTCCGATGTGTCATGAAGCCATTGCTTTAAATCCTGTAAATATTTTTCCTGTGATTTCATGTTTACTTTCCTCCTTATCTGTATTTCCAGGCTTAGGATAATATATTCTGAATGGGAAACTGTCAAATCAGCAAATTCCCGCCAGGCAGATTAGCCTTGCATATTTATTTTCAGAATCTTCTGCAACCATAATATTTCCCTGCTGTATATGATAGTCAATTCTTTTTGCATACCACCAGTCTCCTATGCCCACTGAATAACAACCCAGAATGTCGCCAATTAATCTTGCCTCTTTTATCGGTTTGCGGGTAATCTTTTTCCATAACAGGAAATCATAAAAATCCTCCGGGACACCGATGACTTTACCATTAATGACTGTCCGGAGCGGGCTGTTATCCTCAGACAGTTCGCTCCACAGCATGGCATACATCCGTACTTCTTCTCTGGTTAACGTTTTTTCAAAGGGCAGGAATCCCGCAAATTCTTCCGCCGAAACATTGCCCCAGTTGCTGTAAGAAATAATGCTTTTCTCCCTTACGGCATACTCCGGCAGCTTCACCACATGAATTTCCGTTTCATATTTCAGCAGCATCCGGCACAGGCTGTAAAAGCCGCATCGGGAATAAGGAGCGTCACTGTACCAGATCCGAATTGCTTCGCCATCCTCCAAAAACTGAATCAGCCGCTGTAATTCATTTACATAGACATCTCCGATCTGTTTTAGTTCCTCTTCCAATTCAGCGGATTTTCCGTACTGGTTCTGTGAAAATAACGAATAGATAAGTTCTTTCCGATAAGAACTGCTTACAGGCTTTTTGATATCGCCTATGTCCAGCATAAAATTTAGGCATACCACTTCTTCTGACGTTCCTTCTACCCATCCGGCAAAAGGTTTTTCCGGCGGCTTCTTTTTTCCTGCCATCCAGACAGAAGTCGGTCCCTTTACTCCGCCAATCGCAACGGTATTCTTAGCGGCTTTCATGGAAGCCGCTTCACTTTCGCCAAATAATACCTCAATCATGCTTTCTTCCTCCGGAAATTATAAATTTCGATTTTTTTCACTGACATCATACCATAATCACGCTTATTTTCCTATCACATTTTCATTAAATTTCTTCTTTCCTCCGCTTAGTCCTGCTGTCTGCCCCTGTGTTTTCCTACATCGCCAGTTTGTGCTGCTCTCAATATGATGTAATCGTTGACATTACATCCCAAATCATATATAGTGTAACCAGAGGTGTTAGATATGAAGATTACATCAAGATTTACCGTGGCTGTTCATACTCTGCTCGCAATTTATGTTCTTGGAAAGGAATACAAAATGACGTCAGATTTTATTGCGTCAAGCGTTAATGTAAATCCCGTTGTGATACGGCGCACGCTTTCGAGCCTTAAAACGGCGGGAATGATCGACGTAAAGGCAGGGAGCGGTGGTGCGCTGCCTGTAAAGGACGTGAACGATATTACGCTTTACGATATTTACATGGCGGTTGACTGCGTAGAGGGCGGCCTGTTTAATTTTCATGAAAACCCAAATCCGAAATGTCCTGTGGGGAAAAATATTCATGCGGTGCTGGATTCGCATCTTTCGGATGCTCAGATGGCATTGGAAAACGAGCTAAAAGGTGTAACTCTCGCTAATTTGATGGAACAGTTAAATTTATTGATATAGAATTTCTGTATTTTTTTCGTTGTAACTATTGACATTACAATAAAACCATACTAATATATAGTTGTAATCAAAATGATTACAACTATATTATTTGAGGAGGTCTTTCTTATGACAAATTACAGCAAGGTAAACGTAAATGGTACGGACAGAGTGGAACTGCACGACACGCTCGGACTTACCGGCGCTGAGGTAAGCGTCAACTTCATGCCTGCGGGCGCAGGTGTGCCGTTTGTTCATGCACATAAGCAGAACGAGGAAATTTACATCATTCTCGAAGGCAGGGGCTGCATGGAGATTGACGGTGAAAAGGTCGCTCTTGAAGCGAATGACTTTCTTCGCGTATCGCCGGAAGCAAAAAGACAGCTTTTTGCGGCTGCGGATTCTTCCATCAAATACCTGTGCGTTCAGGTAAAATCCGGTTCTCTTGAGGAATATACGGCAAATGACGCAGTTATGTCCTGATAATTGCACAGAAAATTGAAATGATGACTTGATGAGCCAAAAGGAGGCTTCGCACAAAGTCCCTTTTGGCTTAAAAATTTCTTTGGGCAAATTTATCAATAACATTGTCTACCCAAAAGTAATAAAGAAATTTCCACTTTCTCCCACATGGGGCGTTGTATAGCTGCTCTTTTATAAGTGTTTCGTTAAAATCGGCTATGCTTTGCTGTGGATAACTCTCGGTTTTATATGCTATCTACTTCTCATATGAAGAAGAATGTTACGAACTTTCCCAAATTTCTGCTGCGGTCTTTATTACTAATTCCTTTTCTTCCGGCGTAAGTGATTTCATAAATTCGCACTGTTTTGTAACATCTTCCATAAGTGTTTCCGAACGCTCAAACGGACCGATAGAGGTATAACTATCTTTTCGCACCAATACAAACATATGATTCCCAGCAGAAACGGAAGCACGGGGTTTGTCATCTTCTCCTGCGTCATCACAAAAGATGTAGTGTACTCCATCTTCTGTTAATACATGATTCCATATCTCGCTGTCTTTCCATATCATTTCATTGTTATCATTTATGGAAGTATATGCACCAGTTACTAAAAAACAGACGCAAACCATAACAGAGAAAACAGCAGTGACAGCGACAACGATTTTAGATTTTTTCTTAAATTTCATAATAGCACCTAACCTTTCTTTTAATTGTTCTGCTCCCTCTGTCAAAGTGACGGAAGCGAAAGAACTTTTGCAGAGATTGTTTGATTTCAAAAAGGAAATCAGTGTATCGCCGTACTCACGCTTTGCGCTATCGCCAAGCGCAGATATCACTTTTTCATCACATGACAATTCACAGGATTTATTGATTTCCTTTTCCAGCAGATACACAAAAGGATTGAACCAATGGACGCACACAACAATCTGTATCAGCCATTTATAAAACATATCCCTCTGCTTACAGTGAATCAACTCATGCGCAAAGATATAAGACAATTCTCTGTCTTTCAATTCGCCAATCGGCAAAATGATTCTTGGCCGAAAGAAACCGATCAGCATAGGAGAAGCAATCAGCGAATTACAGGATAGCTCCACCCTTGTCCTGATATTCAGTTTTTCTTCACAATCAGACAGCAGATTCAAGATTTTTATGTCCGATACTTCTGTATTACCTGCTTTGATGTACTGGATAAAATCTTGATAGAGCGTTATCTTACGGACAAATAAAACCAGCGCCAATGCTGACCAGATAAAAAACAGGCAGGCATATTTATTAAATATGGCAACGTGGTTATCTTTTGTCTGTACCGGCTCTGCTTTGCCGTTACCCATATCTACGGGAACGGGTACATGGCTTGCAGGGATTTCATTCGTTATTGCTGCTGTGTCGAATTTCTCAAACAGGCTTCCAACAACCGTAGTATCGGGAGTAAAGGGAAGCAGAAACCGCAAAGCGGCAACTATCCAGATATAATACTGCCAGCGTTTGCTGAATTTATTTTTATACAACGGCTTGAATCCCAAAATGAGAACGAATAACAATGCGCCGGAAACAGACAGTGACAATAATATTTTTATAAACTCATTCATTTTCTTTTCTCCAAAATGTTTCAATCTCTTTCCATTCGTCTGCCGAAAGAATATCCTGCCGCAGCAGGGTTGATACTAAATTTTTCACATTCCCGCCATAAACCCTGTCAAGAAAGCTATGGGTTTGCATGGTCTGATAATCTGCTTCTGTTACCGCAGCCACATACTCATTCTTCCTGCCGATTTTTTTGACTTTCAAAAACTTTTTTTCTCCTAATCGGGAAAGCAGCGTAAGTACGGTGTTGTTTTTCCATTCGTTTTTGTCTTTTTCCAATTCCTCCATGATGAGGGAGTATAAAGCTGCCCCTCCATTCTTCCAAATGATTTTCATTAGTACCAATTCGGATTCAGAAATTTGCTGTGCCATTTTGTCCTCCTTTTAACTTAACATTTTGTAGGTGTATATATATTAACACTTTGTAGGTGATAATGCAATACCCTAACTCTAAAAAATTTAAGAATATCAGCGTACTTGCCTATAACCTTGAAACCGTTTTGGCGGAGAAAATCGAAATAGTACTATCCCACAGCATTGCAATTCCATAAAACAGCCAGTTATACATATCCTGCAATATCGGCTGTTACGGAATCTCCCTCATTCCTTTTTCATATGTCTAAAGTACAAGATAGAAAAATTCACAGCCGTATGCTAAAATGATACAGAAAACGGCAAAAAAATTCCCCAACCAGTGGTTGAATCTCCCCAATCCAACCATTGGTTCGTGGGAAAAACATATCGTTAGGCGTATCGTTTAAGGCGAAAGGAGAAAAAAATGATGAATCAGACAGAGATTGGAAAATTCATTGCCAAATGTCGTAAAGAGAAAAAACTGACTCAAGCGCAGTTGGCAGAAAAATTGAACATTACAGATAGGGCGGTATCTAAATGGGAAACAGGTAAAAGTATGCCCGATTCATCTATAATGTTAGAGCTTTGCGAAATATTGGGAATCACAGTAAACGAGTTGTTAAGCGGAGAGAAAATTGACATGGAAAGTTTTGAAAAAAAGGCAGATGAAAATTTGATTGCTTTGAAAAGAAAAGATGAAAATAACATGACAAAGAATGTGGTTATTTCAATTTTGTTTTCAGTAACGCTTTTGATAGGGATTATGGTATGTCTTATTTGCAATATTGCAATATCCGGTAATTTAACATGGTCGCTGATCCCGGCCAGTTCTATTGTTTTTGCATGGGTGATATCTTTTCCAGGTATTATATTGGGGAAAAGAGGGGTTGTTGTAAGTTTACTATCATTAAGCGTTTTTATCATTCCCTATTTGTTTTTGTTAAGCAATTTAACAAAAGTGAAAGAAGTATTTTCCGTTGGCGCAGCAGTGGCGGTGGTTTCCATCGTTTTCTTATGGATGATAGCCGCAATATTTAACCATATTGGGAAGACAAGGAAGTTGATCGCTTTAGGAACAACTTTTTTGTTAGCTATCCCATTCGTGATCATTGTCAATGTAATGCTGTCAAAAATGATAGGGGAGCCTGTTTTTGACATATGGGATATGCTGTCTGTTTTTATATTGTTGATATTTGCATTTGTTTTTTTTATTTTTTCGGGCATTACACATAAGAAATGTGTATAATCCATTTGAAAGTTGTGATAGCGCGCAGATACTGATAAAGAAGGAAAGAAGTGATGAAATGATATTAAGTGCAAGCAGAAGAACAGATATTCCAAATTATTATTCGGAATGGTTCTATAATAGAATAAAAGAGGGATTTCTATATGTTCGTAATCCAATGAATGCTCATCAGATAAGTGAAATAAAAATAACTCCAGATATTGTAGATTGTATTGTGTTTTGGACTAAGAATCCTTTGCCAATGATGAAAAGATTAGATGAGATAAAAGATTATAATTACTATTTTCAATTCACATTAACTGGATATGGAAATGATGTTGAGGTTAATTTGCCAAATAAAAAAACAGAAATGATTCCGATATTTCAGGAGTTGTCTGAAAAAATTGGAAAGCAAAGAGTGATCTGGAGATATGATCCTATATTTTTTTCTGATAGATATACAAAAGAATATCATTTGAAAGCATTTAAAAGTATTGCAGA
>CANREH010000038.1 GCA_947629585.1 uncultured Lachnospiraceae bacterium
GTGGCAGTCATGGGCTGCGCCGTCAACGGGCCGGGAGAGGCGAAAGAGGCGGATATCGGCATTGCAGGCGGCGACGGGGAAGGGCTGTTAATCAAAAAAGGGGAAATCGTGAAAAAAGTGCCGGAAAAAGAGCTTTTGGCGGCATTAAAGGAAGAGCTTGACCATTGGCAGGCGGGCAAGTCTTGAAAATACAGAAAAGAGTGAGCTGTTTTGGAAAGAAATTTTTTTCAGGTGTTTCCTGACCTTCACTGCAAGGAAAGCCTTACAGAAGCGTTTTACCACGTAGAAGTGGAACGTGTTGTGATGTCAAGATCCCAGAAGGCGGTAAGGATTTATGTTACGTCGGGGGAACTGATTCCAAGAACGCGGAAGAAAGAGATGGAATTTTACTTGCAGCACAGCATTTTCGGGAAGATGGGAATCGCTCCGAGAATCCTGGAGCGTTACCATATCCGGGAGGATCTGAGCTTTTCCGAGCTGTTTGAGCAGTACCGGGAATCGTTTTTGGAAGATTTAAAAGAGCAGAGTATTTTAGATTACCAGATTTTTAAAAAAAGCGACTGGAGCATTACGGACAATTTATTTACCCTGAAAACAGAGGAAAATCTCTGTACTAAGGCAAGAGAAGAGGAGATAAGGCAGCTTATGTCCTCTGTTTTTGCGGAAAAATTCGGGTTTGATATTGCGGTTTCTTTTTTATATGTGCTTCCGAAGCGGGAAACACAAGAGGATGAATATCAGTTTGTAGATGTGCAGACGGCAAGGCAGATGGCGTTGGGGATGGCGAATTTCCCAGGGAGCCAGGCGGTGCGCAGCGAAAAGAAGGAAGCCGGAAATAAAGCCGCGGCAGGACTGAAAGCAGAGAAGCCGCAGAACCCTGCCAGGCAGGAAAATGGCAAAGCTGCTTCTCCTGCTAAGAAAAGCTATGCCCTTTACCGGAAAAAACTGCCGGATGATCCGGATATTATCTTTGGCAGGCCGTTTGAAGGAACGGTGGTGCCGATAATAGAGATTCAGGATGAGATCGGGGAAGTCGTTATTCAGGGAAAGGTGCAGGAGGTAGAGGAACGGGAGCTGCGCAGTGAAAAGATCCTGTTAATCTTCTGCCTTTCTGATTTTACCGATACGATTGCCTGCAAGATGTTTCTTAAGAAGGAGCAGCGGGACGAGTTGGCGGAGCATATAAAAAAAGGGGCGTTTTTAAAGCTCACGGGAAACGCGCAGCAGGATAAATATGACCATGAAATCGGGATTATGTCGATCCGGGGGATCAAGACGATTCCCGATTTTACGAAAAAACGGGTGGACAACAGTGAAAAGAAGCGGGTAGAGCTCCATGCCCATACCATGATGAGCGATATGGATGCTGTTGTGGATGTGAAAGATTTGATTAAGAGGGCAAAGTCCTGGGGGCATAAGGCGATTGCGGTAACGGATCACGGCGTAGTGCAGTCGTTCCCTGACGCCAACCATGCGGTAAAGCCGGACGAGGATTTCAAGGTCATTTACGGCGTGGAGGCGTATCTGGTAGACGACTGCAAGGACAGCGTGACAGGGGACGAAGGACAGTCCCTTGACGCTCCGAGCGTGGTATTTGATATCGAGACAACGGGCTTCGGGCCTGTGAAGGACAAGATTATTGAAATCGGCGCGGTGAAAGTGGTGGACGGGGAGATTACGGAAAAATTCAGTACGTTTCTCAATCCGGAAATCCCGATTCCGGAGGAGATCACAAAGCTGACGAAAATTACGGACGAAATGGTAAAGGATGCGGAAACAATCGATGTTGTTCTTCCGAAGTTTTTAAAGTTCTGCGAAGGCTGTGTCCTGGTGGCTCATAACGCTTCGTTTGAC
This sequence comes from uncultured Lachnospiraceae bacterium, assembly GCA_947629585.1. Lineage (GTDB taxonomy): Bacteria > Bacillota > Clostridia > Lachnospirales > Lachnospiraceae > MGBC100174. The sequence continues at coordinate 1,855 of CANREH010000038.1, forward strand.
GTGGGCTTTATCCGTAAGAAGGCGGAGCTTTTGAAGATTCCTTTGAAGGTGACTTCCGTAGATACCGTTGCCATTGCCAGAATCCTGCTGCCGCATTTAAGTAATTATAAACTGCATATTGTCTGCAAGGAGCTGGGGGTCAGTCTGGAAAACCACCACCGAGCGGTCGACGACGCAGGGGCGACGGCGGAAATGTATGTGAAATTTCTTGCGATGTTAAAAGAGAAAGGGAAGACAAAGCTGTCTGAAATTGATTCGCTGCGTGAGATTTCCCCGGAAGTCATTAAGAAAATGCCGACGTACCATGCGATTATCCTTGCCAAGAACAATACAGGGCGCATTAATCTCTATAAGCTGGTGTCGCTGTCACATCTGGAATATTACAACAGGCGTCCGAGAATCCCGAAAAGCCTGTTTCTGGAAAACAGGGAAGGGCTGTTAATCGGTTCCGCCTGTGAAGCGGGAGAGCTTTACCAGGCGCTTTTGCGAAACGAGCCGGAGTGGGAGATTGAGCGTTTAGTGCATTTTTATGATTATCTTGAAATCCAGCCGCTTGGCAACAACCGTTTTATGATTGAGAGCGATAAGCATGATATCGCCTCCATGAAGGATCTGGAGGATAAAAATAAAGAAATCATTGCGCTGGGTGAGAAATACCATAAACTGGTCGTGGGAACCTGCGATGTGCATTTCCTTGATCCGGAGGACGAGGTCTACCGCAGGATTATCATGGCAAGCAAGGGCTTCAAAGACGCGGATAACCAGGCGCCGTTATATCTGCGCACAACGGAGGAGATGCTTAAGGAATTTGCCTATCTGGGAAAGGAAAAGGCGGAGGAGATCGTTATTACCAATACCAACCTGATTGCCGACATGATTGAGCGGATTTCCCCGGTGCGGCCGGATAAATGCCCTCCGGTCATTGAAAATTCGGATGAAAATCTGCGGGAAATCTGTTACCACAAGGCGCATTCCATTTACGGGGAAACCTTGCCGCCGCAGGTGGAGGAACGTCTGGAAAAGGAGCTGAAATCCATTATCGGCAACGGGTTCGCGGTGATGTATATCATTGCGCAGAAGCTGGTCTGGAAATCCAATGAGGACGGCTATCTGGTCGGCTCCAGGGGCTCGGTCGGCTCTTCGTTTGCCGCTACGATGTCGGGAATCACGGAGGTCAATCCGTTGCCTGCGCACTATTACTGCAGCTCCTGTCATTATGTGGATTTTGACTCGGAGGAAGTGAAGGCGTTTGCCGGGCGTTCCGGGTGCGATATGCCGGATAAGCTCTGCCCGGTCTGCGGCAGGCCGCTTAGCAAAGACGGGCATGAAATCCCGTTTGAAACCTTCCTCGGATTTTATGGCGATAAAGAGCCGGATATTGACTTAAACTTTTCCGGGGAGTACCAGAGCAAGGCGCATGACTATACCGAGGTTATTTTCGGGAAAGGGCAGACCTTCCGCGCCGGGACGATTGGCACGCTGGCGGATAAGACGGCGTTCGGCATGGTCAGGAAATATTATGAGGAACGGGAAATCCATAAGCGGATTCCGGAAATCAACCGTCTGGTGCAGGGCTGTGTCGGCGTCAGGAGGACGACGGGGCAGCATCCCGGCGGCATTGTCGTGCTTCCGCTCGGCGAGGAAATCTATTCGTTTACTCCGGTGCAGCACCCGGCGAATGATATGAGCACCAATATCATCACGACGCATTTTGATTACCACTCGATTGACCATAACCTGTTAAAGCTTGATATCCTCGGGCATGATGATCCGAGCATGATCCGTATGTTAGAGGATCTTACGGGCGTGGACGCCAAGACGATCCGCATGGATGATGAGAAAGTGCTGTCGTTGTTTGAAAGCACCGAAGCGCTTGGGATTACGCCGGAGGATATCGGCGGCTGTGATCTGGGGAGCCTCGGCGTGCCGGAATTTGGGACAGAGTTTGTCATGCAGATGTTAAGGGATACCAGGCCGAAGACCTTTTCCGAGCTTGTCAGGATTTCCGGGCTTTCCCACGGAACTGATGTCTGGCTTGGGAACGCGCAGTATTATATCCAGAACGGCGACTGCACGCTGGCGACGGCAATCTGCACCAGGGATGACATTATGACCTATCTGATCCATGCGGGCGTGGAAAACGGGCTTGCGTTTAAGATTATGGAGAGCGTCCGGAAAGGAAAAGGGCTGACGGCGGATATGGAATCTGCCATGCGTGCGCAGGACATTCCGGACTGGTATATCGAGTCCTGCAAGAAAATCAAATACATGTTCCCAAAAGCCCATGCGGTTGCCTATGTCATGATGGCGCTTCGGATTGCGTATTTTAAGGTGTATTACCCGCTTGCGTATTATGCCGCTTATTTCAGCATCCGCGCTTCCGCCTCCGACTATGAGCTGATGTGCCTGGGACGGGAAAAATTAGAAGAACATATCCGGGATTATAAGAGCCGTTCCAATGAGCTGTCGAAAAAAGAGCAGGACAGCTTAAAGGACATGAGGATTGTGCAGGAAATGTATGCACGCGGGCTGGAATTTATACCGCTTGACATCTATACCGCCGCGGCGCACCGCTTCCAGATCATTGACGGGAAGCTGATGCCTTCGGTCAGCGCCATTGACGGGCTGGGGGACAAGGCGGCAGACGGTGTCGTGGAGGCGGCAAGGGAAGGAAAATTCCATTCCAGGGAGGAATTTAAAGAGCGCAGCAAGATCACGCAGACGGCGACAGATACCATGTATCGGCTGGGGCTGTTAGGGGATTTGCCGGAGTCCAGCCAGTTATCGCTTTTTGATTTTCTATAAGATTAAGAAAGAAACAGAAAAAGACCCGCGGAATGCGGGCCTTTTCTGTTTCTGAAAGATCGTAATCATTCAGGTTCTGCAATTAAGCAACTGCATATTTCTTTAAGGTCTGTTCAAATTTTTTATCATAAACCGGGTAAGATACGCTCAATACCCTTGTTAAATCCATGCTGGCTACCCCGAGGATGGACTTTGCGTCTACGATATAGCTGTTATAAAAAACATCAATATCAAAGTCACACTGGGAAGCTGCATTTACAAAATCTCTGACATCATCTAATTTGTTTAATTTAATCTTTGTAATCTCTTTCATAATAAAAACCTCCAATCTGCTATCTTGATAGCACTTGCATTTATTGTTTCTTATTCATTAATATATATAATTTGCTGATTTTGTTCCAGTATTCATTACAAAAGCTAAGTTCATTGAACAGACCATTTTTTCTCTGGAACTCCTCAGCAATTATTGCTTTGTTCGTTTGACGCTGCCTATTATAGCACATGGAATTTATTCGTCAAATCTTATTTTTTTGGTTTCAAAAAAAGCTTTTTTGAAAAATATTTTGTAAAAGAATACAAAAAAACTGGAAATTTTTTCGGAAAATCAGGCAGATTGCCAATTTCTTATGTTAAGATTAAAAATATGATGGTGGAAATTTAAGAGATTGCTTAAAAATAATTTAAAATTTTGAAAAAAAGAACTTGAAAAATAAGATTAATTAATACTTTATATTAAAATATTGCTATTCTGACATGCCTTTGCATAAAAAAAGCCTTCGTATATCAGATGGAAAGCGGACAGGCTCTTTTGTATCCTGTTTCCATCTGATATACGCTGGCAGCTCCAAATCCCACGCTGGAATGCTCCTGTGCGTCTTATATGGCAGGTAATTACAGCAGCGCCCTTGCGACGGAACCCTTGTCCGGCAGGAAAAAGGCAGGAATCCTGTATTCCTTGTCTCCAAACAATACTTCTGCGTACAGAGAGCAGATTTTCTCATAGGTGTCTTCTGAGAATTTTGCGCTGTATGCTTCCGCGATGTCAATAAAGATAAGAGGGGAAACGCACCTTCCCCACTGGGTACCGTCTTCTGCGGTGTTAAGCTCGCTTGCGCCTGTCGGGGTGATTTTGTAGGTGATGTTCGTGTCCTGGTTGGTAATTAAAATGTCGATGAAGCCGCTATCGGTTTTTTCCACTTTCAGCTCGCATACCTGGGACTCATCCTCGCGGATGGACAGGATGGTCTGGATGCGCTTCTGTACGGCCGAAGCGGCAGATCCGGCGTAAATGCTGTTTACCTGCGTCGTGTGGATGAGATGGATCAGGCGGTCGATGCTGTCCTGATTAAGAACATCGTTGTTTACGTCCTGTTTTTTCTCCAATAAGAACTGAACCAGTGTGTCGATTTCTGTCTGTGAAAGTAATGTCATATTGTCGTTCATAGATAATTCCTCCCTAATAATGAAATTGTTTTTCTACTCATCTTCAAAAATGTCGCTGAATTCCTGCTCGTCCATGATTTCTTCAAAACGCTCCGCGACATCCTGGTATTCTTCGTTATCTTCGATGTTATCAATTCCTAATTCGTTCATCGATGCACCGGTAAGCCGGTAAAAGTAGATTTCTGCCTCCTCTCCTTGTTCACTTTGCTCTGTCGGCGTCAGTGCAATATAGTTTTTGTCATTTTCCTGGAACACAAGAACCACATCACATTCCATGACAGAGCCGTCTTCTAAATCCAGTGTTACTCCCATTTCCGAAAAATCGTCGAAGCTGAATTTCTGTTCCATAGATATAATTCCTTTCCGTGGCGGATAATAGTTAAAGTATACCAGATTTTTCGGGAAAAGAAAACAATATTTGGAAAAAATTATGATTTATGGTATAATTTTTAATAACAGCTCCGCCATGCGGCGAAACAGGCTGCAAAGCAGCCAAATCGAGCGGATGGATGAACTGTTATAATTCCGTAATCAACACAAACAAAGGAGGTTCCCATGTCTGAACCGTTAGAAAATCCTGTGAAAGTTTCTGTCCGCAGCCTGGTGGAATTTATCTTAAGAAGCGGCGATATCGATAACCGGCACGGCGGGATGCGCGACAGCGGCGCCATGCAGGAAGGGAGCCGTATCCACAGGAAGATCCAAAGGAGCATGGGCGGGAATTATGAAGCCGAAGTGCCGCTTTCCGTTACCCTTCCGGTTTCCAGGGAAGGAGTTTCGTTCCGGCTGACAGTCGAGGGGAGAGCGGACGGCATTATTACGGCGCCGTTTACCACGGTTGATGAAATCAAAGGGGTTTACCGCAGCCTGAATACGCTCAAAGAGCCCGTTCCCATCCACCGTTATCAGGCGCTTTGCTATGCTTACATTTATGCCCTGCGGCATAAGCTGGATACGATCGGCGTCCAGATTACGTACTGCCATCTGATTACGGAAGAAATCCGGCGTTTCCCGGAAATGCTGCATTTTTCACAATTAGAGACATGGTTTTTAAAATTGGTGGAGGAGTATGGTAAGTGGATTGCCTGGCAGATGAAATGGCGGAAAATCAGGGACGCCTCTTTGTTCCGGATGCCGTTCCCGTTTCCTTACCGGAAAGGGCAGAAGGAATTTGCCGAGGGGGTCTATTCCGCGATTTACCATAGAAAGAAGCTGTATTTGCAGGCGCCGACCGGGACAGGGAAGACCATGTCCACGCTCTATCCTGCGGTCATGTCTTTAAGTACCGGGCTGTCGGAACGCATTTTTTACCTTACGGCGAAAACAGTCACCAGGACGGTGGCGGAAGAAGCGGTTTCGATTCTCCTTCATAAAAACAGGGCCTGTTTGAAATCTATTACGATTACGGCGAAAGAAAAGCTCTGCCCGTTTTCCTCCGGAAGCCGCCGCCTTCCGTGCAATCCCGTTGAGTGCGGGAGGGCAAAAGGACATTTTGACCGGGTCAACGACGCTGTTTTTGAGCTTTTAAACGCCGGACACGCTATCACAAGGGAAACGATCCTTTCTTATGCGGAAAAACACAGCGTCTGTCCTTTTGAAATGGCGCTGGATACAGCTCTCTGGTGCGATATTATTATCTGTGATTATAACTATCTGTTTGACCCGAATATTTATTTAAAACGCTTTTTTTCCGGCGACAGGCAGGCTCCGTATGTGTTTTTGATTGACGAGGCGCACAACCTTGTGGAACGGGCGAGGGATATGTACACTGCCGTATTATATAAGGAAGAGTTTTTGGAAGTCCTTCCCTATGTGTCAGAAATGGAAAGCCGCCTTCCGGGAAAATTGTCCGGCTGCGACCGCGCGTTTTTGCACCGGAAAAAGGAGTGTGACGGCTTCACGGTTTTGGAGGATATCCAGAATATAGCCATAAAACTGATGGAGCTTTTGGACGAGCTGGAAATTTTTTTGCAGAACCACATCTTTTTTGGACACCGGGACGAGGTGCTCGAATTATATTTCCGGGTGCGCCATTTTTTGAATATCTATAATCTGGTTTCCAGGGAATACCGTATCTATGGAAATTATGAAGAAAACGGGCGCTTTTTTATTACGCTGCGCTGCATGGACCCGTCAAAGCAGATCGGAAGCTGCCTTTTGCGGGGAGTGAGCAGTATTTTCTTTTCCGCGACGCTTCTCCCTATGGGATATTACCGGGAGCAGCTTGGCGGGACGAAGGAAGATTACGCCCTGTACCTTCCGTCCCCTTTTCCCGCCGGGCATAGCTGTATCCTTCTGGCAAGGGAAGTGAGCACGAGGTATACGAAAAGGATTGAGGAAGAATTTTTAAAGATTGCGGAGTATATCCTTGCTGTTTTTGACAGCCGGAGGGGAAATTATATGGTCTTTTTTCCCTCTTACCAGATGATGGAGACCTTGTTTTTCTATCTGAAAGAAAGAAACCCCGATATCCGTTACCTGTGCCAGAAACCGTCCATGTCAGAATGGGAAAGGGAGCTGTTTTTAAATGCCTTTGAGGAAGATCCGGAGCATCCGGTGCTTGCCCTGTGCATTTTGGGCGGAATCTTTTCCGAGGGCATTGATTTAAAGGGAACGCGGCTGATTGGGACGATCATCGCAGGCCCGGGGCTTCCGATGGTCTGTGAGGAGCGGGAGCTGTACCGGAGCTATTTTGATGAAAACGGAAAGAATGGGTTTGACTATGCCTACCTTTATCCGGGGCTCAATAAGGTGCTGCAGGCGGCAGGCAGGGTGATTCGGACGGACAGCGACCGCGGCGTGATTCTGTTACTGGACGAACGTTTTCTTACCGACAGCTATACCAGCCTGTTTCCGCCGGAATGGAAGCCATGCGCCGTCACGCTTCCTGTTTTAAAGAGGACATTGCGGGAATTTTGGGAAAGAGAGCCGTAAACTATGGCTTCTTTCCCTGTTCTTTCTGATAAAAATACAGCACGATTTTTTCCAGATACCGTTTCAGGACAATCTGGATTTCTTCTTTTTTTCCGATAGGGCGCACCAGGATAGTTTTCATCCCGATCCGTTTGGCGCCCCAGATGTCCGTAAAGAGCTGATCGCCGATAAATACCGTATTGTTTAAATCCGTGTGCATTAATTCCATCGCATGGAAATAATTTTTCCCGGACGGTTTCCCGGCTTTCCAGACAGCGTGAACGCCGATATTTTTATTGAACCGATCGACGCGCTCCTGTTTGTTATTGGAAAGAAGGCAGGCGTCGAATCCGATCCGTCTGAGTTCCCGGAATAAATCCTCGGCTCTTTGGTCAGCGTCCATGCCGTGTTCTACTAAAGTATTGTCGATATCAAAGATGATCCCGCGGATGTGTTCTTTTTCATAAAGTTCTTGAAAGTCAATCTGGTATGTGGAATCAATCATGGTATCTGGAAAAAAGATCTGAAACATGCTATGCCTTTCTGGTTCAGGAGTTTCCTGCGGGTTTTCATTCGCCTTCATAGGTTAAAATGGAGTCGATGTCGTAGCCGGACAGAAGCTTTCTTCCGCCCAGATCAGTTAATTCCACCAGAAATACGATTTTGACTACTTTGGCGCCCAGTTCTTCCACCAGCTTTATCATGGCTTCCGTCGTTCCCCCGGTTGCGATTAAGTCGTCGATGATGACGACCCGGTCTCCCGGCTGTAAGGCGTCTTTGTGCAGCTCGATCTCCGCCGTTCCGTATTCCAGCGCATAGGAGGCGGAAACGGTCTCTCTTGGCAGCTTCCCTTTTTTGCGGATCGGGACAAAGGCTTTGTTTTTGTTGTATGCAATCGGCATACCGAAGATAAAGCCTCTGGATTCCGGCGCGGCAATGACGTCGAAATCAACGCCGGAAAGCTTTTCCTGCATCGCATCGACGGCAAGCCTTAATCCTTCCTTGTCCTGCAGGACGCTGGTAATGTCCCGGAACAAAATTCCCGGCTTCGGGAAATCAGGGATGGTGGTAATGTAATCTTCCAGTTTTTTCATAATCTTTTTCTTGGGGCTGCCGCAGGATACAGCTTGCGGCAGTTCCGTCTCCTTTCTTTTTATGATTTAAAATTTAAAGTCGATCAGCCGGAGCTGGATGGATCGTTGTTCCCGGTATTCGTTGATTTCCGGGAAGTACAGGATATCCATGCGGTAATCCTCCGGGCGGTAATTTAATAAATTTTCCAGTGCCTGGCTGCCGTATTTTTCCTTTAACTGCCCGCAGAAGCTTTCCACGCCGTGGAAGAGGGGAGCATCCAGCCTGGCATAGCAGGAATCGTCGGAAAGGGTCAGGCGGAGGTATTGGTTTTCGCTTCCCATATAGCGTGCGGACAGAATTTTTACCCTTGTCTGCCCGAAAACAGGATCGTCGTTTCCGTTTCCAAAAGGCTGTAACAGGGAAAGCTCTTCGATCAGCTCAAAATTCAGCCTGGAAAACGGCAGAAGGAGATCGGCGCTGATTTTCTCCGTAAAATCAGCTTCGGAAAGCCCAGAATGTTCATTTAGTGCCTGCCGGAGACTGGCGATATCCTCTTTCTTTAAGGTAAGCCCTGCCGCCATAGGGTGTCCGCCGAACTTGATCAAAAGTTCCCGGCATTCGGACAGCTTGTCGAACATGGAGTATGCCGGGATGGAACGCCCGGAGCCTTTTACAATTTCTTTTCCCTCCAGAGGGCTTCCTTCTGCCGGATCGGTCAGCACGATGGCAGGGCGGAAATAAGCTTCTTTGAGTTTGGACGCTACAATTCCTGCAATGCTTTCATGGCAGTCCGGCAGATAGAGCACTAAAACGTTGTCCAGCCTGCCTTTGCTAAGGCGGTCTTTTTCTAACTGCGCGGCAGCTTTTTCCGTTTCCTTTACGGTCATCTGTTTTCTCTGCTGGTTCATGGAGACAAGCTCCTCCGCCCGTTTGGCAGTCTCTTCCGGCGGCTGCATAAAAAATAATGCTTCGGCGATATCCGCAGAAGCGAGCCTTCCGGCGGAATTTAAGCAGGGGCCTAAAATAAACCCGAAATGGTAGGAAGTTAGCTCCCTGTCTGCAAGCCCGCAGGCATGGATCAGGGCATCCATGCCGGGATTTTTGCTTTCTTTTAAGAGCCGCAGCCCTTCCTTTACTAAAATTCTGTTCTCACCGACAAGATCCATGACATCGCAGACTGTCGCCAGCGCTGCAAAGCCGATTAACGGCAGAAGAGCTTCGGCAACGCCTGTTTGTTCCTGTTTTTTGCTGCGGCAGAGATCGTAGAGAACCTGCACCACATGGAAGGCCGTATAAGCGCCGCAGATTCCCTTCATGGGGTAAGGGCAGTCCGGCAGCTTCATATTGACAATGGCATCCGCCTGCGGAAGCAGATATTGTTTCTTTCCCTGTTCCAGAAGGTAGGGGATTTCATGATGGTCGGTAATGATAACCGTCATGCCAAGCTCTTTGGCGCGTTCTGTGGCTTCTTTCGCGGAAATGCCGTTATCGCAGGTAATTAACAGGTTTATGCCGTCCTGAAAGGCTTCTTCCACCAGAGCCGTATTTAAGCCGTAACCATGCAGGATTCGGTTTGGAATCCGGTAATCCGCTTCAAACCCGCAGATTTCCAGCCCTTTTTTTAAAATATAAACGGACATAATGCCGTCTACGTCATAGTCGCCGATAATCCGGATCCGTTCCCTTTTGTTCCCTGCCGACTGGATCAGGGCTGCCGCCTCCGTGATATTTTTCATAAGGTAGGGGCTTTCTAACTGGTCAAGCCTGCCGTACAGGTAGTTCTGTGCTTTTTCCCTGGTATTTAGATGGCGGTTAATCAAAAGCCTTGCCAGTATTCCGCTGACGCCAAGCTGCTGCCCGAACCGTTCAAAATCAATCGGGTTTCCTCTGGCGTCTTTATCAGATTTCATAGTCCACTGTTTCATGTTCTTTCCTCGGTATCCTCTTGTTTTTTCTTTAAGACACGGTAAATCAGTTCAAAACCGTACAGTAAGCACGGGACGGTGACGGTGCAGTAAATACAGGCGCGGAATAAATTTCCGGTCTGCGGCGTGGCTAAAATTCCTGAGATCAGGGTCAGGATATACATTCCCACTAAAAGCACGGCGCCAAGCAATGCGAGGATCTGCTTTACTTTCTTCATTATTTTCATGTGCTGCCTTCTTTCTTTACGGTGTTATGCAGGTATTCCTGCCGTTCCTTTAATTTTTTCTCATAGCCCATGTCCGATAACCGATAAAAGACCCTGTCCCGGTACGGTTCCGGAAGATAGGGCTGCCCGGAATAGTGGTTCGGGAAATTGTGGGAATACTGATAGCCGATTCCGTGGGAAAGCTTCTCCGCCCCTGCATAGTGGGAATCCTTCAGATAGGAAGGAATATCGGCTGTCTGTTCTTTTTTGACCAGTTCCAGGGCGTCGTCGATGGCGCAGATAGAAGAGTTGCTCTTCGGTGCGCAGGCAACGTAGGCCGCCGCCTGTGCAAGCACGATCCGGGCTTCCGGCATCCCGAGCCGTTCGGCAGCCTGCGCCGCCGAGACAGCGACGATGAGCGCCTGCGGATCGGCATTGGACACGTCCTCCGCTGCGCAGATCATAATCCGCCGCGCGATAAAGCGGATATCCTCGCCTGCATACAGCATCCTTGCCAGGTAATAAATGGCGGCGTCGGGATCGGAGCCCCGCATACTTTTGATAAAAGCAGAAATAACGTCATAGTGGTTGTCCCCGTTTTTATCATAGCGGACATTCCGTTTCTGGATACATTCTGCCGCGGCGTCCATATCAATGTGGATTTTCCCGTCTGGTGAAACCGGAGTTGACAGGATGCCAAGCTCCAAAGCATTCAATGCGGTGCGCGCATCCCCGTTTGCCATATCCGCAAGAAAGCAGAGCGCATCTTCTGCAATCTCTGTTTCATAAAGCCCCATCCCGTTTTCTTTGTCGGCAAGGGCGCGCTTCAGGATCTGCAGGATGTCTTGTTTTTTTAATGGTTTCAGCTCGAAAATCAGGGAGCGGGAAATCAGCGCGGAATTTACCTCAAAATAAGGGTTTTCCGTGGTGGCGCCAATCAGGATAATGGTTCCGTCCTCTACAAAGGGAAGGAGGTAGTCCTGCTGCCCTTTGTTAAAACGGTGGATTTCGTCAATAAAGAGCACCGTCCGCTTCCCGAACATGGAAATATTTTCTTTTGCTGTTTTCACCACCTCTTCCATGTCCTTCTTGCCCGCTTCCGTGGCGTTTAACTGCCGGAAATCTGATTTGGTGGTATTGGCAATCACCATAGAGATCGTTGTTTTCCCCGTGCCCGGAGGCCCGTAAAAAAGCACGGACTGGAGTCTGTCCGCCGCAATCGCCCGGTAAAGCATCTTATCCTTCCCGATAATATGCTCCTGTCCGGCAATTTCGTCCAGGGAAGAAGGACGCAGCCTTGCGGCAAGGGGCGCTTCCTTTTTTAAGTTTTTTTCCTTCATATAATCAAATAAATCCATATCTTTACCGCCTTTGCCAATCTTTGTCTTGCCACATCTGCAGGAAATGGGTATACTATCCTTAAACTTAAAAAGAAAGCAGGTGGCTTATGGCAGTTCCTAAGGATCCCGTCATGCTTTTAAGCTATGTCAATACGAACCTGCGCGACAGCTATCCGAACCTGGACGAGCTCTGCGCCAGCCTTTGTATTGAAAAAGAAACAGTTTGTGACAAGCTTAAAGCGATTGGTTATGAATACGATCCTGAACAGAACCGTTTTCGGTAAACAGGATCAGCTCTTTTTCGTGCAGGGCATAGGAAATGTCCTGCATTTTTTCCGCCTTTGCCCGTGCGGAGGTCGCTTCCGTCAGTTTCTTTAAAAATTCCTGTTCCGTTTCCAGGGGGATCAGAAGGCGGCTCGCTGCCGTATCGGTGTATTCTGTCCCAAGAACGGCAATATTCATCTGGCCGCACAGATAGGAAAGCTTTCCCAGGCCGTTATAGTCGGTCCGGATTTCATAGAGGCTCCCGGCTTTTTTCTCCACCAGGACACTGTGCTTCAGCCCTTCTTTCACGGCGGCAGAGTAAGCCCTGACAAGCCCGCCTGTTCCCAGCAGCGTCCCGCCGAAATATCGGGTGACGATTACGAGGACATTATGCAGCTCTTCCCCGATCAGGACATCTAGCATCGGGCGTCCCGCCGTTTGCGCCGGCTCGCCGTCGTCGCTGCAGCGCATGACAGGGTTCTTCGTTTCCCCGAGAATATAAGCCGTGCAGTGGTGCCTTGCGTCCCAGTACTGCTTCCGGATCTGCGCAATCAGCCCCGCCGCTTCCTCTTCCGTCCTCACCGGAAACACAGAGGCGATAAACTTTGACTTCTTTTCCTCAATCTGCCCGACGCCGCCTTCCAAAACAATGCGGTTCATGTAGCACCAGCCTTCCTTCGATTTTTTATTATAGACAGTATAATGAATCTGCCTTTATTAAGTCAACCCATTTCTGAGATTTTTGTGCGGGGAATGTAGCAGCTCAGCCAAATCGGGCTGTTGGCTGAACTGTTACCAGGGGATTTTCAAAAAAGTGGAGCGTTTCATATTGCTTTCCACTGCGTGAACGTGTACTATATATAAGGTGTTATTTGAAATGCGATACATAAAAAAATTAACCGGAAAGTTATAAAAAAGCCTGGCAACAACAGGGAGGTGCTGTGCATGGATACCAGGGTGGTTTCTATTGGCAGTCAGGATTTTGAGAGATTGATTAGCCGTAATAATTTTTATATTGACAAGACACATTTTATTAAAGAATGGTGGGAGAGTGATGACGATATTACTTTAATTACCCGCCCGCGCAGGTTTGGGAAAACGCTGTTGATGAGTATGGTAGAGAAATTTTTCTCTGTAGATTGCAGGGAAAAGGCTTCCTTGTTTGAGGGGCTGAATATTTTCAGGGAGGAGGCTTATCGTGAGCTGCAGGGTACTTACCCGGTAATCTTCTTAAGCTTTGCTTCCGTGAAAGCGGGAAATTTTGATGGCTTTTATAAGCAAATCAAAGGGCTGATAGCAAATGTTTATCAAAGGCATTTTTACTTAATGGATTCAGCATTATTAAAGGAATGGGAAAAGGAATCTTTTTTAGATATATGTAAAAGGAAAGAAGACGAAACGGATGTTATGAAATCGTTATATGATCTTTCGGATTACCTGTACCGCTTTCATGGCAAAAAGCCAATCATTCTTCTGGATGAATATGACACCCCGATGCAGGAAGCCTACTTGAGCGGATATTGGGATGAGATGACTGTTTTTATCCGAAATTTCTTTAATGCTGCCTTTAAGAACAATCCTTTTTTGGAGAGGGCGTTGCTTACAGGGATTACAAGGGTTTCTAAGGAGTCTGTTTTCTCTGATCTTAATAACTTGAAGGTGGTTACGACAACTACAGAAAAGTACGAAGACAGCTTTGGCTTTACGGAGGAAGAGGTATTTCATGCTCTGGAGGAGAGGGGGCTTGGCGATCAGAAGGAGGCTGTGAAGCAATGGTATGACGGGTTCACGTTTGGCAGGCTGAGAGATATATATAATCCGTGGTCTATAACTAATTTCCTTGATGAGAAAAGATTTTTGCCTTATTGGGCTAACACCAGCTCCCATGGGCTGGTTAGCCGGCTTTTGCAGACTGCGGATAAGAGTGTCAAAGAGAATCTGGAAATTCTTTTGCATGGCGGCAGTATTGCGGTTCTTATAGAAGAGCAGATTGTGTTCAATCAGTTGGATACAGATGTTAATGCTGTCTGGAGCTTATTGCTTGCCAGTGGGTATTTGAAGGTAGAATCAGCCGGAGTAGAGGAAGGCATTTACACGCTTTCTTTAACGAATCAGGAGATATTTCTTATGTTAAAAGGAACGGTAAGAGACTGGTTCCATAGCTCTGGTAATTATGGGGAGTTCCTGCGCGCTTTACTTGCCTGTGATATAAAGGCAATGAACGCATATTTAAACCGCCTTCTGGTACAGGTAGCAAGTTTTTTCGACGGTGGCAGCCATCCTTCTTCCGTCACTGAGCCGGAGCGTTTTTATCATGGCCTGGTGCTGGGATTGATTGCCGAGCTGGAGGGAGAATATCATGTCAGATCTAACAGGGAGAGCGGCTTTGGACGGTATGATGTAATGCTGGAACCGGCGGTGTCAGGGGGTACTGCTTTTATTCTGGAATTCAAGGTGATTGATCCTGGTGAAGAAAAGTCATTAGAAGAGACTGCTGACGCAGGTTTAAAACAGATTAAGGAGAAGAAGTATGCAGAAGAATTAATTGCCAGGGGCTTTCGTTCAGAGAACATCCGAAGCTATGCTTTTGCTTTTGAGGGGAAAAGAGTGTTAGTGAAGGAAGGCGTATTGACAGGGAAATAAAAAAAAGCCCACCGGGGTTAGCGTCTCTCATACAGGACCAGGCTGGCAAGCAAGCTTGCCGTTTGTTCCTGTATGGAGACTGGGCTTTCAGAGTAAATAAAGATTTGACATTTATACCCTATGATGATAGCATAATAAAGAAATAATCATATGCATTGTAGAGGACGTTAATATAAATAAATGAAATGATGTAATGGAAGTAAAAATAAACGTGTATTTATATCAGAGGAGTATTTATGAACTATAATAAAATAAACATAATACGAAAACAGAAAAAGCTGCGTTCTGCTTCCAGCCGGATAAAATCAAAAATGGTACTTGTCATTTTCCGCATATTTCTTGTTTTGCTGGCGGCTTTCGCTGCCGTCGGGGTCTGTTCTGCATACGGCGTTTACAAAGCCGTTTTGGACAAGGCGCCGGATATTGATACCATTGATATTTCCCCGCAGGGGTATTCTACGACGATTTATGACTGCAATGGCCTGATTACCCAGAAGCTTGTCGGCTCTGATGCCAACCGGGTTTATAAATCGTTAGACGATATCCCGGTAATTGTCCAGAAAGCTTTTATTGCCATTGAGGATGCCCGTTTTTATGAGCACAGCGGTATTGATATCCGCGGCATTATGCGTGCGGCGGTTTCCGGGATCTTATCCGGCGAGCTGGATCAGGGCGCGAGCACGCTGACGCAGCAGCTTATCAAAAATACGGTCTTTAACGGCGGCAATGAAACTAATTTTGTTGATCGGATAGAACGGAAATTGCAGGAGCAGTATCTTGCCATTGAATTGGAAAAAAAGATGGACAAGGATCAGATTCTGGAAGATTATCTGAATACGATTAACTTAGGGCAGAATACCCTGGGTGTGGAAGCGGCTTCCCTCCGGTATTTTAACAAAGACGTTTCAGAACTGACGCTTTCCGAGGCTGCCGTGATTGCGGGCATTACGCAGAATCCTTATGCCTATAACCCGATCAGTTTCCCGAAAGAGAATGAGGAAAAACGTGCCATTGTCCTGGAATATATGGAACGCCAGGGCTATATTACCGCTGAGGAGCATGAAGAAGCATTGAAGGATGATGTCTATACAAGAATTGCCCTGGTCAATTCCCAGAATTATTCCGGCAATGCTGTCAATTCCTATTTTACAGACGCAGTCATTAACCAGGTGCAGTACGATTTACAGGAGCAGCTTGGATATAATTCCACAACAGCCATTAATCTGATTTACCGCCGGGGCCTGAGTATTTATACGACGCAGGATTTAAGAATCCAGGATATCTGCGACGCCACTTTTGAAGAGGAAAGCCTGTTCCCGTCCAATTCCGTATGGGAGCTTTCTTACCAGCTTTCGATCATGGATAAAAACGGGGAAGAGCACCATTACAGTTCCCAGTCCATGCAGGCGTATTTCCACAAGAACGGCAAGCCGGATTTCAGTCTTTATTTCCAGTCGAAAAAGGATGCAAAGCCGTATATAAAAAAGTATAAAAAAGCAGTAGTTTCTAAAAAAGATAAGGTGATCGGGGAAGTGAAGAACTTTGTCCTGCAGCCGCAGACGTCTATGGTTATCATAGATCAGCACAGCGGGGAAGTAAAAGCACTGATCGGAGGGCGGGGAGTCAAGACGGCAAGCCGTACCCTGAACCGCGCTGTCGATACGGTCAGGCAGCCGGGCTCTACCTTTAAGATACTTTCCACTTTCCTGCCTGCCATCGATACTGCGGGCATGACGCTTGCAACGGTGCAGGATGACGCCCCGTACCAGTATCCGAACGGGAAATCGGTCAGGAACTGGTATACAAGCGGCTATAAGGGGCTGACTTCTATCCGGGAGGCCATTACGAAATCCATGAACATTGTCACCGTGAAAACGCTCGCCGATCCCAATGTGACGCCGCAGACAGGGTATGATTATCTGCTGAGGCTTGGGTTTACTACGCTTGTAGAAAAACGCTCAGAGAATAACGGCGTTTATTCGGACATTGATTTGTCGATGGCGTTAGGGGGGCTTACGGACGGCGTGACGAATCTGGAGCTTACCGCCGCCTATGCCGCTATCGCCAATGCCGGCGTTTATATTGAGCCGATTTTGTATACGAAGGTTGTGGATGCCGACGGAAATATTCTGCTTGACAATACGGGAAAGGAAAGGAAAGGCCGGCAGGTTATGAAGGATTCCACGGCGTGGCTGCTGACGAGCGCTATGGAGGATGTCATCAGAAAGCCGAACGGCACGGGAAAGGACACCAGATTTACCAGTATCAGCATGGCACAGGCAGGAAAGACCGGGACGACATCTAACGATATTGACCTTTGGTTTGAAGGGTTTACCCCTTATTATACTGCAGGTATCTGGAGTGGTTATGACAATAATCATTCCCAGTCGGATACCGATTACCATAAAGTTCTTTGGAAAACGGTAATGGAACGGATTCATGCGGAATTGGGATTAAAGCAGAAGGATTTTAAAAAGCCTAAAAATATCGTTACTGCAAATATCTGCACAAAATGCGGAAAGCTTGCCGTAGACGGGCTCTGTGACCTTGCTTTGGGAGGCTCCTGCTCGAAGCGGGAATATTTTGCTTCCGGAACAGAGCCTACGGAAAACTGCAACTGTCATGTGGCTTTCCGCGTATGCAGCGAGTCTGGGAAGCTTGCCAATGAATACTGTCCGGAGGAAACCGTGGAAACCAGGGTATATCTGATTAAGGATGAATCCGGTTATAAAGAAAAAACCGGGGATACTCCGAACCTGCTTCCGAAAAGACTGGAAAAGACAAGCTGCGACCTGCATTCTTACCTGACAATCTTTGAACCGGAAGAGAACGAAGAAGAAAATGAAGACGGGGAAAACGAGGATGAAGAAAACGAAAATGGAGAAAACAAAGGTAAGAAAAACAGCAAGACAGGAAACGGGGATAAGAAGAACAATGAAACAGGAAATGATAAAGTAGAAAATAATAGAACAGAAGATAAAAAAACAGAGGATCAGGAAAAGGAAGAAAATCGGAAAACAGAGGACAAAAAGGGCAGGAAGAAAAGTAACGGAGCAGAGGATGAGGGAGAAAGTACGGATGAATAAAAGGAGGGTGGCAGCACCCTCCTTTTTATTGTCCCAATGAAATGAGTGAATGTGTTAAAATCAGTCATCCATCTGATCGGAATCATATTCTATTATGTCGCCGTTTTCTGCATTGATGGTAAGATCATATTCTGTCTGCCCTTTTACCATTTCGATTTCATAAACGGAAATGCCGTCGTCTTTATCAAGTTCACATTTTATTATGGTTGCGCCCGGAACCTTTTTCTTGGCTATCTTTTTTGCTTTGGCGGCGGTGACGCTGCCGGAGGAAGCGTTGCCGGAGCTGCCGGTGATTTCCCATTCATAGCTGAGAAGCTTTCCCAAGCCTGCGTGATAGACAAGCTGATAGGTCTTGCTGCCTTTTGCAATTTGTACCTTATATTCCGACACGCCGTCGTCATATTCTAAATGGATGCTTTGAACAGAGCCCCCGCCCACCTTTTTCTTGGCAAGGGATTTAATTTTTTTCTTTGATAAAAGAACATCCTCTGCGGATGATTTGTCAAATAATTCCCATTCATATTTTATCAGCTTTGCATTGGAAGCTTTGTAAGTGAGCTGATATTCTTTATTTCCCTTATACAAATCGACCTCGTAGACCAAATCGTTGTTCTTATAATCCGTGTCTGTCTCCCCGACCGTCGCGCCTGCGACCTTTGCTTTGGCAAGCTGTTTGGCATCTTCTGCGCTGTTAATCTGCTTGGCAGAAAGAGTACCCGGTATCAAAAGGGCAGCGCAAAGAAACATGGAAGAAAAAAGCATTCTTTTTTTCATATGAAATCCCTCCTGAAATTGTTTATAAGAAATAAGCAATGATAAATTATTGCCAGTATATAGTAAGATTCGGAAAAAGTCAAGGAAAGCGGTCTTGTTCATAAAAGTTTCACATTTAATTATCAAAATAATTTGCTATTGTATATAAAATTTATTGAAAATAAATTCTTTCTGGTGTATAATAGTGGCGGCAGGGAATAGAGTATGCGGTAAGATCCGTAAATGTAAAGTTATGACAGAGATGGCTGATGGGGTATCATCAAAACCATAAGGAAAGAGGGGATTATTTATGAATTATCTGAATACGAAGCATCCATTTATGTTGTTTCAAAGAGCTTTGCGCAATCCTGCTTTTGTGGATAAAAGTCTTTTGATTGAAAAAACTATTCGCCAGATGGAATCTGCCAATAATTATATCTGTATCACAAAGCCACGGCGTTTTGGCAAGACTACGAATGCGAATATGCTGGGCGCCTATTATAGCAGGGGGTTTGACAGCAGCGGGTTGTTTTGTGGACTTGCGATTGAAAGTACGGAAGGGTATCAGAAGCATCTCAATCGGTATAATGTAATTTATATTGATTTTAGCAGGCTTCCGGCAGATTGTAAAAATTATCAGGAATATATAACTTTTATCAGAAATCTTTTATACGCTGATATTAAGTCTATTTACGATGTTGATGATTTGAAAAATAATCCTTTTAGTTATTTATTGGGACAGACGGGAGATTCCTTTATTTTCATCTTAGATGAGTGGGATTCTATTTTTTATCAAAGATTTATGACAAGAGAAAATAAAGAGGATTACCTGTTATTTTTGAAGGATTTATTAAAAGATCAGCCTTATGTGGAGCTGGCTTATATGACTGGCGTACTTCCTATTGCGAAATATTCCAGTGGTTCTGAACTGAATATGTTTAAGGAGTATAGTTTTATAGATGATCCGAAGTTTAGCCGGTTTTTTGGGTTTACGGAGTTTGAGGTTAAGGAATTGTGCAGCAGGTTTTCGACGGTTTCCTTTGAAGAGATGAAAGAATGGTATGATGGGTACTGTACTAATGATGGGGAAAGTTTGTTTAATCCGCGTTCTGTCTGTTCTGCCCTGGATGATGGAGTGTGCCGCAGCTATTGGACACAGACCGGGCCTATGAACGAGATTGCTGATTGCATTAAGCATAATGTGGATGCAGTGAAGGATGATATAGTGAATATGGTGGCGGGAAATTTTGTGGAGCTGGAGGAGGAGCTGCAGGGTTATAGTGCCGTGGAGCAGCAGCTAACCAACCGCAATGAGATTCTGTCTGCTATGGTCGTGTTTGGTTTTTTATCTTATTGGAACAGGACACTTAAGATTCCTAACAAGGAGTTAATGCTTAAATTCCAGTCAGTTTTGAGAAGCAGCCTCTTTGGTGAGGTGAGTGAAATTATCGCCCATTCCAGGGAAATGCTGGAGGCTACTTTAAATAAAGATACGGACAAGATGGTAAGCATCCTGGAATATACCCATGATTCTGAGCTGCCTATTCTGCAGTATAATGATGAGAATTCTTTGGCATGCGTGGTTAACCTCTGTTATCTGTATGCCAGGGATTACTATAAGATAGAGCGTGAAAAGAAAACAGGGAAAGGGTATTGTGATTTTATTTTTTATCCAAGGGTAAAAGGAAAGCCGGGGATTATTCTGGAATTGAAATGTAATGGTTCGTGTGACGGTGCAATTCGGCAGATCAAAGAGCGTAATTACGCTCAGGAGCTGGAGGAGTGTTCAGAGATCTTATTCGTTGGCATTAATTACAGTAAGCAGGAGAAGGTTCATGAGTGTAAAATAGAAAGTTTACAAAAAGATGCCTCAACGCTTTCGGCTGGCTGAATAGAAAACAGGAATGAGCGGTTAGTTTGATGACTAAGCTGATGGAATCTAAAAATCTAAACCTTGACGATACCCTGTCTTTTCATGTATAATAAAAATTACTTTTATTATAATGGAATTTCAGGAAGTTTTCCTGTGAAAAAATATACAGGCTGTTTTTCAGCGGAATGGAGGAATTTATGGCATGGTACGATAGTGCGGTATTTTACCACATTTATCCATTGGGATTATGCGGGTGCGCAAAAGAGAACACAGGAGTCAGCGAATCCCATTTTGATCAGTTGAATGCATGGGCGGCCCATGCAAAGAAGCTTGGCTGCAGTGCGATTTACATCGGGCCGTTATTTGAGTCGGAAGGGCATGGCTATGAGACGACGGATTACCGTATGGTGGACAGGCGTCTGGGGACGAATGAGGATTTTAAGCAGTTTGTAAAGAACTGTCATGCGATGGGAGTCCATGTTGTCGTGGACGGCGTGTTTAACCACACCGGGCGTTCTTTTTTTGCGTTTCAGGATATTAAAAAGAACCGGGAGGGCTCCCGTTATAAGGACTGGTACTGCAATGTGAATTTCTGGGGGAATACGGAATATAATGACGGCTTCAGCTATGATAACTGGGGCGGGTACAATCTCCTGGCAAAGTTAAACCAGAGGAATCCGGAGGTAAAGCAGTACCATTTTGACACAATCCGTTTCTGGGTGAAGGAGTTTGATATTGACGGCATCCGTTTAGACGCGGCGGATGTCCTGGATCATGATTTTATGCGGGAAATGCGCCATGTCACGGACGGCTTAAAGCCGAAATTCTGGCTGATGGGCGAGGTGATCCACGGGGATTACAGCCGATGGGCGAATGACGGGATGCTTCATTCCGTGACGAATTACGAGCTTCACAAGGCGCTGTTTTCCGGCCACAATGACCACAATTATTTTGAGATTGCGCATACGATCCGCCGCTTAAACCAGCTCTGCCGGAATATCAAGCTTTATACGTTTGCGGATAACCATGACGTGGAGAGGATTTATTCCAAGCTTAACAACAAAGAACATATCTATAATGTGGCGCTTTTGCAGTATACCGTTCCGGGAATCCCTTCGATTTATTACGGCTCGGAGTTTGGCATAGAGGGGAAAAAGGAGCGCGGCTCGGACTGGAACCTGCGCCCATGCCTTGATTTAAAGGATTATGAAAACAGCTATACAGAAAATGAGCTGACCCATTTGCTGATAAAGCTTGGAAAGTTAAAGGAGCGTTTCCATGAGCTTACGGACGGGGAATATGAGGAGCTGCTTTTAACGAATCGGCAGTATGCGTTTGCAAGAAAATTAAGCGGCAGCGCAGTGATTACGGCGATGAATAATGACGACGCGCCTGCCCATCTGGAAATCCGCCTTCCTGTCCATGCGGAATCTGCGGTCGATCTTCTGCAGGCGGACGAGGAAGAAGAGGCAGAGAAAGCGGCAGCGGAGGCGGCTGCTGCCAAAGAAGAAGGAAGGATAGCGGAAGCGAAGAAGGAACAGATAAGGTCAGCGCAGGAAGAGTTAGTAAGGGTAGAGTCTGTGATGGCAAATTTGGAGCAGAAGCTGGCGGCGTTAAAGGTTGTGCTTGACAGTGCGGAAGATGTGAAGGAAACCGAGAAGAGTATAGAAGAAATTAAAAATGCCAAAAATGCGCTGGAAGAAGCGCTGGTTATCCTCTATATGTCCTGCGGAAAGAAAGAAGAGCCGAAGAAAGAGAAATGGGATTTGAGTATTTATCATACCCAGGTGCAGATAAACAACGGAAAACTGATCGTTGACCTTCCGGCAAACCGGGGGACGGTTATTTTTGTTTCTTAAAAAATGTAACAGTTATTGTAAGAGGCTGCCGCGTGAAATGTGCGCGGCGGCTGTTTTTGTAATTCCGGTATTGACAATTAAATTTTATTGTAACATAATATGTTTTGTAACGAACAGTATGACATCAAACAACATACTGAATCAGAAAAATAAACGGACAGAAAGGAGTGTTTCTTTTGTTAAAGACTCTTGGGGCGCAGATTAAAGAATTTAAGCTTGCCTCGATCCTGACCCCCGTCTTTATGATTCTGGAGGTAATCATGGAAATGGTAATTCCGCTGATGATGGCCTCCATTATTGATGATGGCGTGGAGAAAGGAAATATGCACCATATTTACGTCATGGGCGGATGGATGCTTGTGGCGGCGCTTGGAGGGCTGTTGGCAGGCTCTCTTGGGGCGATCTTCGGCGCGAAGGCGGCAACCGGGTTTGCGAGAAACTTAAGAAAAACCATGTATGAGAATATCCAGACCTTTGCCTTTGCCAATATTGACAAGTTCAGTACGGCAGGCCTGGTTACCCGTATGACGACGGATGTCACGAACCTGCAGAATGCCTACCAGATGATTTTAAGAATGTGTTTCCGCGCACCGTTCAGCATGATTATCGCGATGATTATGGCGTTCAATATCAATGCGCGCCTGGCGAGCATTTACCTTGTTGCGGTTATCATTCTCGGCATCTGCCTGATGCTGATTATGACAAGGACGACGAAATATTTCCGCCAGGTGTTTAAGAAATATGATGATCTGAATGCCAGCGTGCAGGAAAATGTCTCGGCGATCCGCGTGGTAAAAGCGTATGTCCGCGAGGATTATGAAAAGGAGAAATTCACGAAGGCCAATTCCAACCTTTACAATATGTTTGTGAATGCGGAAAAGATCCTTGTGATTAATACGCCGTTAATGCAGGCGACGGTTTATACCTGTATCATGCTGTTAAGCTGGCTCGGCGCGAAGATGATTGTCGCCGGGGATCTGACGACAGGAAATTTAACCAGTCTTCTTGCCTACTGCATGAATATCTTAATGAGCCTGATGATGCTCTCCATGGTTTTTGTTATGATAACGATGAGTATGGCGTCGGCGGAGCGTATTTCCGAAGTATTGAATGAAAAGACGGATATGACGAATCCGGAAAAGCCGGTTATGGAAGTGTCTGACGGAAGCATTGAGTTTCGGAATGTCAATTTCCATTATAAGCAGCAGGGCGGCGATCCGGTATTGAAAAATATCAATTTGTCCATCAAAGCCGGAGAGACGATCGGCATTATCGGCGGGACGGGAAGCGCAAAGACCAGTCTGGTAAGCTTAATCAGCCGCCTTTATGACGTCAGTGACGGGGAAGTGCTGGTCGGCGGGGTTGACGTGAGAAACTACGATATGGAAGTTCTCCGCAACGAGGTTTCTGTTGTCCTCCAGAAGAATGTCCTGTTCTCCGGGACGATTTATGAAAATCTTCGCTGGGGAGATGAACATGCCAGCGACGAGGAATGTCAGCATGTCTGTCGCCTTGCCTGCGCAGATGAATTTATTGAAAAAATGCCGAACGGCTATCAGACCATGATCCAGCAGGGCGGCTCGAATGTATCCGGCGGGCAGAAGCAGCGCCTCTGCATCGCAAGGGCATTGTTAAAGAAACCGAAAATCTTAATCCTTGACGACAGCACCAGCGCCGTCGATACGGCGACCGATGCCAGAATCCGCAAGGCTTTCGCGGAAGAAATCCCGGATACGACCAAGCTGATTATTGCGCAGCGTGTTTCCAGCGTCCAGCACGCCGACCGCATCATTGTCATGGAAAACGGGGAAGTCAACGGTTTCGGCACACATGAGGAGCTGCTTGCAAATAATGAAATTTACCGGGATGTATTTGAGTCGCAGACAGGCGGCCACGGTGATTTTGATGAAGGAGGTGCTGCATAATGCCAGGTCCAGGAGGCCCGGGAGGGCGGATGAGAGGCCCTCGCCCGAAAGTAGAAAATCCGGGAAAGCTGTTAATGAATGTTTTCCGGTATGTACTGAAAAATTATACGCCCCATGTCATCATCGTCGTTATCTGTATTTTTATCGGGGTGCTTGCCAACGTGCAGGGGACGCTGTTTACGCAGACGCTGATTGATGATTATATCCTTCCGATGCTGAAGACGCCGGGGAAAGCGGATTTCAGCCAGTTGGCGCACGCCATTCAGCGGGTTGCTGTCTTTTACGGGATTGGCGTTGTTTCCACCTATGTATACAGCCGCATTATGGTGAACGTCAGCCAGGGGACGCTCAGGAATATCCGGAGCGATTTGTTTATCCATATGGAAAGCCTTCCAATCAAATATTTTGATACCCATGCGCACGGCGATATCATGTCGATTTACACGAATGATATTGACACGCTCCGCCAGATGATCAGCCAGAGTATGCCGCAGATGTTAAACAGTGCGGTTACGATTGTCAGTGTATTTTTAAGCATGGTTTATCTGAATATCCCGCTGACAATCCTGACGATTGTGATGGTGACGCTGGTATTCTTCATTTCCGGGAAGATTGCCGGAAAGAGCGGGCGGTTCTTCGGCGCGCAGCAGAAGGATCTCGGAAAGCTCAACGGCTATATTGAGGAAATGATGGAAGGGCAGAAGGTCGTCAAGGTATTCTGCCATGAGGAAAAGAGCAAGGCGGCTTTTAACGAATTAAACGAGCAGCTCTTTAGCAGCGCCTATAATGCCAATATGTTTGCCAATATGATGGGGCCTATCAATGCGCAGCTCGGGAATGTCAGCTATGTGGTCTGCGCCATTGCGGGCGGCCTGTTAGCGTTAAACGGTGTCGGCGGCTTTACGCTGGGCGGCCTGGTATCATTCCTTACTTTTAACAAGAGCTTCAGTATGCCGATTAACCAGCTCACGCAGCAGATGAACAGTATCATTATGGCGTTGGCAGGGGCGGATCGTATTTTCCGTCTGCTGGGAGAGGAGCCGGAGGCGGACGACGGCTATGTCACATTGGTCAATGCAAAGAAGGAAAACGGAAAGCTGACGGAAACAGACGAGCGCACCGGGCTTTGGGCATGGAAGCATTTCCACAAGGCGGAAGGCACGACGGATTATGTCGAGCTGACCGGGGACGTTGTGTTTGATGATGTGGATTTTGGTTACAATGATGATAAAATCGTTCTCCATAATGTAGACCTGTATGCGACGCCGGGGCAGAAAATTGCGTTTGTCGGCTCCACGGGCGCAGGGAAGACGACGATTACCAACCTGATTAACCGTTTTTATGATATCCAGGACGGAAAGATCCGCTATGACGGGATCAATATTAACAAGATTAAAAAGGCGGATCTGCGGAAATCGCTTGGCATTGTCTTGCAGGATACGCATTTATTTACCAATACGGTAATGGAAAATATCCGCTATGGGAAGCTGGACGCCACGGATGAGGAAGTCATTGCGGCGGCAAAGCTTGCCAATGCCGACGGGTTTATCCGCAGGCTGCCGGAAGGTTACCAGACCATGCTGACCGGAGATGGATCGAATTTGAGCCAGGGGCAGCGCCAGCTTCTTGCGATTGCGCGCGCGGCGATTGCTGATCCGCCGGCGCTGATATTAGATGAAGCGACCAGCTCCATTGACACAAGGACGGAGAAAATTGTGCAGGACGGCATGGATAAGCTGATGCAGGGGCGGACGACGTTTGTCATTGCCCACAGGCTGTCCACGGTGCGCAACAGCGATTGTATCATCGTTTTAGAGCAGGGGCGCATTATCGAGCGCGGCACGCATGACCAGCTTATCGATCTGAAAGGAAAATATTATCAGCTCTATACCGGGAAACCGGCGGAGAAAAAAGATGCGGCAGCGGGCTGAAAAAAGAATGTTATGGAAAACGGGCAGGAGGATTTCTGCCCGTTTTTTTACTTTATAGCTTTATAGGAAACTTCTCTGGTGTCATTCCTTCGGGTGGATTTTGAATATATGTTGTCTGAGTTTTTCGATGAGTTCTTTTTGCCTACATTCCGAACAGATCGGCATGGGTACCAGTACGGTCAAGCCTCAGCTCCGTATCTGTCTGATTGTAGATTAGGAGCCAGTCCGGCTCTATATGGCATTCTTTGTATCCGGAATAATTACCGCTCAGGTTATGGTCTTTATTCTTTGCCGGCAATGGTGCAGGAATGCGGAGAGTATCAATCACCTGCTGCAATAGCGCCAGTTTATAGCCACGCTTTACGCAGGCTTTGAAATCCTTTTTGAATCTGGTGGAGTATCGTACATTGAGCATGGCTATTCCTCCATCAGCTCAGCAAATAGAGC
>CANREH010000039.1 GCA_947629585.1 uncultured Lachnospiraceae bacterium
GGGAGGTGGCGTTATATGACAGCTTTTGAAATCATTTCGATTTTCATCGGCATATTAACTTTGTTATGTGCCTTTGGCAGTCTAATTATAGCGTTGCTTGCCTTTCTCCAGAAGAGAAAGAAAAAGCACAAAAAATAAGCCCCTCTGTCTGCCAACAGAGGGGCGGTGTCCTTAAGGACATTTAACCCAATCGGAAGCATCCACTTTTGGAGTGGGTGCTTTCCTTTTCTGAGAACACTATATCACACTTTCCACATACATTCAACAAAAATTTTTATCACATATAACTATAAATATTAAAAAAATATATTGACAAAGGATCGTTTGTGTGTTATATAGTTTACAAGATGAACTGTTTGAAGTGTGAACGGTAAACAAAGTGAACAGTTTATCGGGTAGGTGTTTTTTGTATAATAGAAAGGGAAATATTATGGAGAGCTTGAGCGAAGAATTGTTGAATGCATGGCTGGATGTTTCGGCGGTGATCCGGAATGACCGTTTTGTGAACGGACTGACATTTAATGAAACTTTTATCTGCAATCTTTTGCTCCGGCAGAAAAAAAAGGACGATGCTGTTTTTTTGACGGCGGCGGATTTATGCGCAAGGACGGGGATTTTAAAATCCCAGATGAACCGTTGTCTGACAAGCCTGGAGGAAAAGGGGCTTGTAGAGAGGATTCGTTCCGAGGAGGATAAAAGGAAGGTTTTTATTAAGTTCCGGGAGGAAAACGCAGAGATTTATGAACGGGAACATGAGCATACCCTGCGGATCCCTGAGATACTTACCAGAGAAATGGGAGAAAAACGGGTTCGCGAAATGATAGCGATGTTAGATGAAGTGACGGAAATCACAGGGAGAATTATTAAAGCGGAGGAAAAGGGGGAACGGGAATGAAATTAGCCAAAAAAGCAGCTATTGTTGTTGGGGCTGCGGCAGTATCGGAATTTGCGCTCGCTTCTTATTTTGTGAAAAGGACGCTGGTAAGGAGCAGGGCGAAGAAGGAAGACACCATGAAGATGTCGGGGACGGACTGGAATCAGTATATCCCGGACATCCAGAAGGACAGGGAGTGGCTCTGGGAACAGCATGAGCATGAAGACGTGTCCATTACGAGCCGGGACGGGCTAAAGCTTGCCGGGACGCTGTTTCCGGTGGAGAATGCAAGGGGAACCGTGCTCTGCCTGCATGGGTATACCAGCAGCCGGATGCAGGATTATTCCAGCCTGGGAAGGTATTTTATGGAGAATAATTTCCAGCTTCTTTTGGTGGATCACCGGGCGCACGGCGACAGCGAGGGGACTTATATCGGGTTTGGAATCCTTGACCGCCATGATGCCAGAAAATGGCTTGATTTTATCAATGAGCGTTTCGGAACGGAAAAGAAAATCCTGATTATGGGGACTTCTATGGGAGCGGCTACGGCGCTGATGCTTTCCGGCTTAAAGCTTCCGGAAAATGTGGCGGGCATTATTTCTGACTGCGCATTTACATCGCCGTGGGATGTCTTTCAGTCCGTGTTAAAGAACTGGTACCATCTTCCGGCATTCCCGCTGATGCATATTACATCTATGATGTCCAGAAAGCTTGCAGGCTATGATTACAGGGAATGCAATGCAAAAGAGGAAGTCAAAAAATCCACCGTGCCGATTCTTTTGATCCACGGGGGAGAGGATAATTTTGTGCCGACGCAGATGTGCGAGGAAATTTACCGGAACTGCCCGGATGCGGAAATGCAGATTATCGACGGTGCAAGCCATGCGGAGAGTTTTTATAAAGATCCGAAGCTGTATAAAAAAAGGCTTCAGGAATTTTTTGTAAAATGCGGAGTTTAAAAAATCAGGAGGGGTAAGATTATGGCAAGACCAAAAACGTATCCATTAACAGCGGCGCAGAAACTGCACTTTTTTTCACTGCAGTACTGCCCGAACAAAGCGTTGAGTAACATCGGGACAAGCCTGACACTGGATCATGAGGCGGACTGGATGGCGCTGAAGCAGGCGATTTACAAGGCGTATGACCGCTGTGAGTCCATGCGCCTGCGCATGAAGAAAAACAGCAAAGGGGAAACGGTGCAGTATATTGTGCCGAAAGAAACGAGGGATATTGAATTTTACAGTTTCCGCGGGCAGACCATGGAAGAAGCGAAGGAAACGATGATTAGCTGGACAAAAAAGCCGTTTGAATTATATGACAGCCCGTTAAACAGGGTGGTTATGATCCAGACGCCGGACGGCTACTGCGGGCTTTATCTTTTGGTTCATCATATGACAATGGACGCGCAGTCCATCATTACCTTTTTCTCGGATGTTATCCAGTGGTACTGCCATTCCAAGTTCCCGAGCATTGCGGACGCGCCGGGAGAGCTGTCCTCTTATATAGAGCAGTTAGAAAAGGATTTAAAATATGAAAAATCCAAAGCGATGGAGCGGGATAAAAAGTATATTTATGAAATGATTGAGAGTTCCGAGCCGTATTATACCGACATTGACGGCTGGGGGCCGATGAAGGAATTAAGGGAGAAAACCGGGAATCCGGATCTGCGCGCCATGAAGCGGGAGACAAGGACGATTGACGCGACGATTGACCGCTATGAGCTGGAAGGGGAGCCATCGGCCCGTCTGATGAAGTTCTGCGAGGAGAACCATGTTTCTATGGTCTGCCTGCTTTTAATGGGGCTGCGCACTTATTTCCAGAAGTTCAATGAAACGGACGACGTTTCCATCAATACGACGGTGGCAAGGCGCGCGACGCTGGCGGAAAAGACCTGCGGGGGAACCAGAATCCACTGTTTCCCGTTCCGTACCATTATTTCCCGGGATAAGACGTTCTTAGAGGGAATCCGCCAGATCCAGTACCAGCAGAACCAGTTGTTCCGCCATGCCAATTTCTCGCCGTCTGATACGATGACGCACCGCGCGCAGTTTTTTGCGGAAAAATCCATGGGCGGAACTTATGAGCCGATGTCGCTGACCTATCAGCCATTGACGTTAAAAGCGGCGAAAGTGGAGGCGGACATTGCCTATAAATCAGACTGGTTTACCAACGGCGTTGCCGCGCAGGAACTATATCTGACCGTCATGCACCGGATCGGCGACGGCGGGCTTGATTTTGATTTTGAGTACCAGAAAGGGCATGTCACGCCGGAGAGACTGGAAAAACTGTATTACTATCTTTGCAGGATTATTTTCCGCGGAGTGGAAAACCCGAACAAGACCATTGGGGAAATTATTGGCGAGGTATAAGCAGCAGATTTTTAAAAAAATACAAGAAAAACCGGAGGTAAATTTTTATGTTTGAAAAATTAAAGGAAATGATTACGCAGTATGTAGAGGTGGAGGGCGAGATTACCAAAGATTCCCGTTTTATTGAGGATCTGGGGTTTGATTCTTTCAATGTCATGTCCTTAGTCGGGGATATTGAGGATGAATTTGACATTGAGGTGGACGAGCATGATGTGGCTGACGTCAGGACGATTGGGGATATCATGGCTTATATTGAGAAAAAGCAGAAGGAATAAAAATCAGGGGAGGCTGCTTGAAGCGGCGGAAAGAGAGGTAGGATATGCGGAAATCAGAGTACAGTGAATTTTCCAATATGAAGGAAATCGTGGATGTCGCTGCAGAAAGGTACGGGGAAAAGGACGCTTTTCGCTGGAAAGTAAAAAAAGAGATTTTTTCAAAGACTTATGCGGATTTAAAAAAGGATTCGGAAACTATTTCCCATGTCCTTAATGAATTTGGGCTTGTGGGAAAACATATTGCGCTGATCGGGACAACTACATATGACTGGGTGATTTCCTTCTTTGGAATTGTCAACAGCGCCAGCGTCGCCGTTCCATTGGATGTGCAGCTTCCGGCGGCGGATATCTGCGAGCTTTTAAACCGCGCCCATGTTTCCTGTTTTATCTATGACAATATCCGCGCGGATATTGCCGCAGAAGCGAAAAAGCAGTGTCCGAATATTACCCATTATATTTGTATGCAGAAGGAAACAAGCGACGACGAGGCTTATGCGCTGCATGAGGTAATGGCGAAATATCCGGGAAGCTATGAGTGCGAGATTGACAATGAAAAGCTCTGCACGATTATGTTCACTTCGGGAACGACAGGAAAGAGCAAGGGCGTGATGCTTACGCACCTGAATTTTTCCGACAATGCCACCTGCTTTGAATCAGATGTCAGGGAAGGGGTTGCATTGTCCGTACTTCCTATCCACCATGCGTACTGTCTGACGATGGATATTTTAAAAACGCTGTATTCCGGTGCAACGATCTGCATTAATGATTCCCTGATGCATATCGGGAAGAATTTACAGACCTTCCAGCCGACGCATATGCTGGTAGTGCCGATGATTCTGGAAGGGCTTTATAAAAAAATGGCGGCTGCCGCCGAGAAAATGCCCAAAGAAGAAGCGGCAAAGCTGGTATTTGGCGGCAATTTAAAGTTTATTTATTCCGGCGGGGCGTATCTGCGCCAGGAATTTATTGATGGCATGGACGAGTTCGGGATTACCGTCCTCCAGGGCTATGGGATGACGGAATGTTCCCCGGTTATCAGCACCAATAAAAGCGATAACAGAAAAGCGGAATCCGTAGGGCAGTTAATTCCAAACTGTGAGGCAAAGACCGTAGACGGCGAGCTATGGGTGAGAGGCTCCAGCGTGATGATGGGCTATCTGGATATGCCGAAGGAAACAAGTGAGACACTGGAAGACGGCTGGTTAAAGACCGGGGATTTGGCTTATGTGGATGAGGATGGATTTATTTTCATCACAGGGCGGAAAAAGAACCTGATTATTATGGCAAACGGGGAAAACATTTCCCCGGAAGAAATAGAAAATGTTCTGGGCGCGGACGATCTGGTGAAAGAAATTATTGTCAGCGGCGTGGATAACGTGCTTATCGCCGAGATCTTCCCGGATGCCGATTATGCCGCTGCCAAAGGGATTGAAGATATTCCGGCAAAATTACAGGAATTAATTGACGCATTTAATGCCGATCTGCCGCAGTACAAAAAGATTACGAAACTGATTGTGCGTGACGAGGAATTTGAAAAAACGCCGTCAAAGAAAATTAAGAGAAGACCGCCGCAGGTGTAAAACGGCGGAAATAATTTAAGG
Organism: uncultured Lachnospiraceae bacterium; assembly: GCA_947629585.1. GTDB lineage: Bacteria > Bacillota > Clostridia > Lachnospirales > Lachnospiraceae > MGBC100174. The sequence continues at coordinate 5,120 of CANREH010000039.1, forward strand.
TAACAGTTCAGCTAAATCGAACTAATGGCTGAACTGTTATTTTTTAATCAGCATTCTATATTGACATTTTAAAATAAATATAATATAATTACTTTACATATATTTCATAAGTATTAAATGGAAGTGATGGATATGTATGTATTTGATTGGGACGAAAATAAAAACAAAATCAATCAGGAAAAGCATGGTATTGATTTTAACGAGGCAAGCACGGTATTTTTTGATGAAAGAGCTATATTGTTTGACGATCCGGAACATTCTGACTGTGAAGAAAGATTTATACTGCTGGGAATGAGTGAAAATGCGAATATTTGCATAGTATGCCATTGTTACAGGGAATCAGATACAGTAATACGTATCATATCAGCAAGGAAAGCGACAAAAATGGAGGTGAAGGTATATGTTAGAGGAATATGATAATATTGACGAACTGAACCCAAAACAGAATCCTTATGCCAGGGAACTTAAAAAGCAGGTCACAATTAAAATTTCACCGTTTATCATTGATTATTTCAAGCAGCAGGCAAATAAGGTGGGAATACCTTATCAAACGCTCATCAATCTGTATTTATCAGACTGCGTGAAGAATAAAAGGGAACTGCAGATGACATGGAAATAATATATCGGCAGGTGTAAGCTGTAATAAGATATATAGTCTTTGTAATATAAAATGCACTGGATTATTGTTTGGTGCATTTTTTTATTTCATAGGAAATTTCTTCGAAATTTCCTATGAGGCCGCTTCCTTCGGAAACGGCTAAGATCCGAACAGATGCGGGCTTTGCCCGCTTTGTTCCGCAGGCAATGAGCAAGGGATTTTCTACTGTTGGTTGAATTTATAGAGTGAACTAACCGACACGGTTATGGTTTTTTTGATTTTCTGTGGTAAAATGAAAACAAAAAACAAGGAGATGTTTCTTAATGAATATTGGATCAGTGATTATGAGCAAAAGAAAGGAATTAGGGTATACGCAGCAGATTTTGGCAGATAAGTTAAATGTTTCTTTTCAGGCTGTTTCAAAATGGGAAAATGGAACCAATTATCCTGAAACAGATATGCTTCCTATGCTTGCAAGTGTGCTTGGCACAAGCATTGATTCCCTGTTAGGATATCAATCTTTTGTGGTTTCTGATTATGATAAGCGGTATGAGGCAGCAGATTATTACTGGGGAATGATTCCTAATCATTTATGTTATGAAATCATGAAATTACGGCCTCCGGTGAAACCGTTAAAAGTGCTGGATATTGGATGCGGAGAAGGTAAGGATGCGGTTTTTCTTGCCCGGAACGGTTATCTTGTGACAGCGTTTGATTTGTCTGAAACAGGAATAGCAAAAGCAAAAAAACTTGCTGAAAAATGCGGCGTTTATGTAGAATTTTTTAAAGCTGATATCGTTGATTTCCGCCTGACGGAATGCTATGACATTATTTTCAGCAGCGGGGTATTTCACTTTATTAGGCCGGAAATAAGGAAAGATATTACAGAAAACCTGAAAGAATATACAAATAAAAACGGTATACACACAATCAATGTATTTGTGGATAAACCGTTTGTGGAAGTTCCGCCAGATAAAAATACAAACCGTTTCCGATGGACTTCGGGAGAGCTTTTTACATTCTATCATGATTGGAAACTGCATAAGACAGAAGAAATCATTTTTGACTGCAATAGCGGCGGAATACCGCATCAGCATTGTATGGATATTATGATTGCGGAAAGGATGCAGTAATTTATTTTTTTTATGAAAGAAGATAAAAAATTGAGATTTCGGGAGACATTGTTATGATACAGGAAATCAGCAAAGAGGATATTAAGGTTTATAAACTTGGTAAAGATATGGCGGAGGATTATATCCATTATTTTGATAACAGGGCTTTTTTGGATGGAGACAGAGAAAAGGGCTGTTATTGTGTCTGGCATCATTGGACGGACAAACATGAGTATGAGCGCAGTTTAATGCCGGAGAACGAAAGATCATATTGTAAAAGAAATTATGCGAAAGAACTGATACAAAATGGAAAATTGAATGGTTTTGCCGCAGTTTATGAAAATCAGATTATAGGATTCTTAAATGCAGATATCAAAGATCATTATTTTCGATTAAGCAAAGAACATAACCCAAATAGTTGGGTAGGAACGGATGCAAATGATAAAATATTATCTGTTGTTTGCTTTATCGTTGCTCCTGATATGCGTAGAAAAGGAATAGCGAAAGCCCTGTTAAGCTATGCCTGTCAATATGCAGGAGGGAATGGATATGACTATGTTGAGGGCTATCCGCCGCAAGGGGAATTTACGATACATGATTGCGGCGGTTCCGTTTCGATGTATATTAATCATGGATTTAAAATAATAAATGTCCCTGACGGTATCATTGCCAGAAAGAAATTAAAATCAGATGAGCAGTAATGATTTCTGTATACTATGTTTGCTGCTTTTTTGTTTGGAGTTTTGGATATGAATATAAAAACGGAATAAAAGAACTGGATAATGAACAGCATTATCAACTGGAAATATTCAGAATAAATCATCAGGAGGAACGGTAATTATGACGATCAGGAAAATGAAAATAAAAGATTATGAAGAAGTATATGATTTATGGATAAGCACAGAAGGCATGGGGTTAAATGCAGCGGATGATTCAAGGGAAGGGATAGAGAAATATTTATTGCGGAATCCTGATACCTGTTTTGTGGCTGAAGACAATGGAAATATTGCAGGCGTGATTATGAGCGGCCATGACGGGCGCAGGGGCTTTATTTATCATACTGCCGTTAAGCAGGAATACAGAGGGCAGGGAATAGGAAAAAAGCTGGCTGCTTCAGCGTTGGCAGCTTTGGAAGCAGAAGGCATACAGAAAGCAGCGTTGGTGGTATTTGAAAAAAATGCACCGGGCAACCTTTTCTGGGAAAAAATCGGCTTTACGGTAAGGGAGGATTTGATATACAGAAATAAAAGTATACAGAAACTTTAATGAAAAAGGAGAATAGATATTATTTTACGGTATTATGGAGGACATAAAAAATGAAATTTGAAAATACATTTTTCATCATCGGAACTGCGTATGCGGGAAAATCAACGATGGTAAAATTACTTGCCGAAAAATATAACGGCATTGCCTGTGAGGAAAATTATCATAATGCACGATTGCCTGAACTGGATAAAAACAAATTTCCAAATCTTTGCTATACAAGAGATCTACAAGACTGGCATGATTTCATCAGACGGACGCCGGATGAGTATGAAAACTGGATCAATGGATCGTCCAGAGAATGTGAAATACTGGAACTGCAAATTCTAAGTCAGTTGAAACCGGAAGGGAAGATGGTATTTGTCGATACAAATATCGGAATGGAAACGCTGAAAGAGATATCAGATTATGACCATGTGTTGGTGATGCTGGCAGACCCTGAAGTATCTGTAAACCGCTTTTTTGGAAGGCCGGATAAAGAAAAGCAGTTCCTCTACCGGCTGATAATGGAGGAAGAAAATCCGAAACAGGCATTGGAGAACTTTAAGGAGTGCTTAAAAAGGATCAACTCACGCACGAATTACGATGCTTTTCTCCATTCGGGTTTCAGGGTGATTTTCAGAGATGAGAGCAGAAGGATTGAGGATACATTCGAGCTGGTTGAAAGGCAGTTTGGCTTGCGAAAATAAATTCGGGTTTGTGCAAGAGCAATTTCAGAGTAACAGCCAAATCAAGCTGGCTGAACTGTTACCATTTCAGAGCTAAAAGCTGCCGCCGCCTTGCGAAATTTCCTCACCCATGTTAAAATATTCTTTAAAAGGAAAAACGGACAGGAGGACAGGTCATGGAGAAAAAAATTTTAGATACCAGGGTGGTTGCTATCGGCAAGCAGAATTTTGAGGACATGATCAGTCACAACAACTTTTATATCGACAAGACTCATTTTATCAGGGAATGGTGGGAAAATGAGGATTCCGTTACCCTCATTACCCGCCCGCGCAGGTTTGGGAAAACTCTGCTGATGAGCATGACAGAGCAGTTTTTTTCCATAGAATACAAAGAAAAGTCTTATTTGTTTGAAGGGCTGGATATTTTCAGGGAAGATGCCTACAGGAAACTGCAGGGTACTTACCCTGTTATTTTTCTGAGCTTTGCCTCTGTGAAAGAGACGCATTTTCAGGGATTTTACAGGAGAATCCAAAGTCTAATCAGTGAAGTTTACCGGAAGAACAGCTACCTGACGGAATCAGGATATCTTGATGAAGTAGAAAAAAAGCAGTTTATGAGAATCCGTTCCAAAGAGGCAGAGCAGGAGGATTATTCGGAAGCCATCCGGACATTGTGCGGCTATCTGTCGCGTTTTTATGGGAAAAAAGTCATCATCCTCCTGGACGAATATGATACGCCCATGCAGGAAGCTTACCTGCACGGTTACTGGGACGGCATGATTGCTTTTATCCGGAACCTGTTCAATGCCACCTTCAAGACCAACCCCTACATGGAACGGGCGCTCTTAACCGGGATTACCAGGATCAGCAGGGAATCCATCTTTTCGGATCTGAACAATTTAAAGGTAGTCACTACTACGACGGAGAAATATATGGACAGCTTCGGCTTTACGGAGGAGGAAGTTTTCAATGCCCTTGACAGCATGGGCCTCGGGGAGCGGAAAGAGGAGGTCAGGCAGTGGTACGACGGCTTTACGTTCGGCAGCCTGAAAGACATTTACAACCCGTGGTCCATCCTTAATTTCCTGGATGAGAAAAAGCTGCTGCCTTACTGGGCCAACACCAGCTCTAACGGCCTGCTCAGCCGGCTGCTGCAGTCAGCGAATAAAGAGACAAAGCAGAAGCTGGAAAAACTCCTGAAAGGCGGAACCATAACGGAATCCTTAGACGAGCAGCTTGTGTTCGATCAATTGGATGAGAATGTGGACGCCATATGGAGCCTGATGCTGGCGGGCGGCTATTTAAAAGTGGAATCTGTAAAGCTGCCGGAAAGTGTTTATACGCTTTCCCTGACAAATCGGGAAGTGCTTCAGACATTAAAAAAGACAATCAGGGGATGGTTCCGGAAATCCGATCATTATAATGAATTTCTAAGCGCCCTGCTGTTCTGTGATATTGAGGCAATGAATGCCTATTTAAACCGCGTGCTGCTGCAGATCGCCAGCTTTTTCGACAGCAGTAAAAACCCGTCCGGCACAGAGCCGGAGCGGTTTTACCACGGGCTGGTGCTTGGGCTGGTTGCGGAGCTGGAAGACAGATATAGAATCCGCTCCAACCGGGAAAGCGGCTTTGGGCGCTATGACGTTATGATGGAGCCTGTTAATGAAAAAGACAGGGCATATATCCTTGAATTTAAGGTATTCAACCCGTCAAAAGAAAAAACGCTGGAGGAATCAGCCGATGCAGGATTAAAACAGATCGATGAAAAGCGGTACAGAGAGGAACTGCTGGCAAAAGGGTTCCAGGAAGAACAGATTCAGTGCTATGCTTTTGCTTTTGAGGGTAAGAAGGTGCTGATCAAGGGAAAAGAAAGATGCTGCGGCTGCCTTTGAGAAGACAGGAAATAAACATACATGGGAATCATCTTAATTTTTAATTGGAGATAAAATTATAGTCAGGAGTCAGGAATGAATTGTTATCACATGACATCATTAAGTAATTTAAATTCAATCAGAAACAAAGGTTTAATTCCTCAAAATGGGGATAACAGCAAACTCATTGGAGATGAAAAAATCAAGACCTTTTTCTCGGAAGGATTTGAAGGCGCGGTTGCCTTGTATGTGGATTTGCAAATCGTATATAATCAGGTCAAAGCAGGGCAAAGGAAGCCGGCAGAGGAAGGCATAACGAAAAAGATTATGGAATCAAAAAGCCTTTCTGATTATCTGGGTGAAGGAGTTTATTTACAGTTTGACGGCGCGAATATTAAGAATGAACGAAATTTTGAAAACGGATGTACTGATATGACAATTCATCCGGGAGATTTGTCTGTCTGTGTTCTTCAAAGCAAAAACGATCATTCCATTGTGTTTTCAAGATTTGAGGTTATTAAATTTATGATGGCGGCGTGCAGGCCGGAACAGATTCAGTATTATGGAGCAGAATATGATGGAGCGCCGGATTCTGAAAAAGCAACCGCCCGAATTCAGGGAAAGGTCAGAATGTATTATCAAAAACACTGGGATGAAATCAGAAAGTATGATATAAAAGCATATCAGTTTTCTTTTTATGGGCTTGATGATTTTGTTAAAGAATTTATATAAATTCCGCATTTTATTTTTTCGTGTATTTTTATTATTCATAATTTTTTAATGCAATTTCAAAATATTGGTTTGGAGGTGGCATTGTGATAACAATTTTTAAGGACAAAAATGATATTCCGAAGGATATGGAATATGTAGAATTAAATGATATTTATTTTAATCAAAATACTGCACGTAAGCTTGACGACAGAGCCAAAAAAGTGATTGAAATTATAGATGGGGCGAAGTTAATTGGCAAGTATAAAATATATTCTAAATTTAATGATGTTGTTCTGGATATTGACAAGTTATCATCCGGCTGCAAAACAGTATTAAATGTATTATATAATCCAGACAAAGTATTTTGCCTGAAGGAATGCGGAAACAATGCATTGGAGGTGTTATATACTCTTGATGCAGGCAATGTTTATAGTGATTATGCGCTGATTCCTTTGGAGATGGCAGCGGTGTGTGTACAGACTTCTGTAGGAAAGAAAGAAATTTGTGATTATGAAGAATTAAAGGAGTGGTGGTGTTATGAAAAGTAAGCCAATTATAATGGAATATTTTTCCACAGAACATACTTCGTTTGTTTTAAATTTTAAATTCACGAATAATATTACGATATTGATGGGAGATTCAGGAACAGGAAAAACAGCAGCGTTTTCTTTTATAAAAGAGTGCATGGCATGGAATCCGGATATTGTCTGCTTAAACTATTTGGATTATCAGAAGAATATTGGTGATATTATCAGAAATGCAGAAAAAAAACTGATAGTGATTGACAATGCGGATTTGCTTTTGGATGATGACACAAGAAAATATATTGCACTTGATGATAAGAATCAGTATTTAATCATGAGCAGAAATCCGAAAAATTTGTTCGCTGTGAAAGAAAATTTGTTTGAACTTGTGAGTGAAAAACAAGGGGAACAGACGGTGTTAAGCATTAAGGAGTATCTGTAATCATAGCAGCCGAATAATAGTGCCACAAAGGGGAGGATGAGATATTTGTGATGACGAGATCACATTTTGCGAACAATATAAAGACAGGGCGGAACGGATTCTCTACCTGGAGTCTATGGGAAACTATCTGGAGCTGCATACAATGGAGCGTTCCTACCGAATCCGCGAGACGATGGCAGGAGCGCAGGAGGCTTTGGCTGTATATGGTTTTGTGCGTATCCACAAAGGATTTCTGGTAAATGAAAAAGCGGTGTGGCGCATCGGAAGCCGGGAGGTTATTCTGAAGGGGGATATCCGGCTGCCGATTGGGAAAAGTTATAAGGAAAAGGTAAAGGAAACACTGGTAAGGCTTATGATGGCGTGAGATATGCCGGGTGAAAGGGGCAGAGGATGGCGAGAAAAGAGAAGGAGCAGTTGGAAAGACGCTTTGATCGGCTGCTGGCGGAAAAGATGGAACTGGAATATCGGTTTCAGGAACTGGAGAGCGTTTATGCCCATGAGAAGGGGCAGCGGGAAACAGCGTTATGAATTATGTCTTAAACCAGAAATTGGAGAAAGCATACAAAAAGGGAATCCGGGTAAAGGCGGAAATCGAAAACCTTTCATTCGCAGCGATGGAAAGCGTGGATTTTGTGTCGCTGTTATCAAATCTTCTGGACAATGCCATTGAGCATCTAAATGTCCCTGCCGCAGACAGCGGCGCACCGGGGGATCTGGCGCAGTATGGGAAGGAGCCGGAGATGGCCGTGCAGATCAGCGCCTGGAGGGGGTATGAAGTTATTCAGGTGAAAAACAGTATTGACGGCTCGGTTCTTGATAAGAACCCGGAGCTGTGGTCGGATAAAGAGGGCGAGGAACACGGCTACGGTGTCCGCCAGATCCGGAGAATAGCAGAAAAATACGGCGGCCTTTGCCAGTTTATTGTAACCATTCAGCCAAATCGAGCTGGGTGAACTGTTACCTATCTTTGAGAAAAAATCGCTGAGCGTATTCGCAACAGCAAAACCGAAGAAAATAAATTTTACGTTAATAATGCCGATTATTACTACCAAGACCCTGATTTTTCTATTCATATTTTTTGCGAAAAGTTTTTATTCTTTAACGCTGAGAAAACGGTCAGGATATCGGGGCTGTCGCACTAAAGAATGCAGGCACAAGATATAGTATAATTTGATTGGAAAGAAATACCATATCTTGTTGTTTGATTTTTATTGCGACAGCCCCTTGTGGTTGTTTTCGGATTGAAATATATATAGAAGTAATGGATAATAGGTGACAGAATATTGGAGTGTGAAAGATGACAAAGAAGAATGTAATACATATTTATGGAGCATCCGGATCAGGAACTTTTACATTGGGAAGAAAAATCAGTAAAGAGTTAGGTTACAAATTTATGGATACGGATGATTATTTCTGGCTGCCGACCAATCCTAAGTATACGACGAAAAGAAGTAAAGAAGAACGGCTTGCCTTGATGAAAAAAGATATTTTGGAAAATGATAATGCAGTGATTTCCGGTTCGTTGGCAGATTGGGGAGACGAATTAATTCCATTATTTACATTAGCTATCAGGCTGGTTACGGATACTGACATTCGAATGGAAAGATTAAAGGCTAGGGAAAAGCAAGAATTTGGTGACAGAATTATGCCGGGCGGTGATATGTATATAAATCATATAGAGTTCATTGAGTGGGCGAGAAAGTATGACACCGGCAGTGTAGATATGAGGAGCAGGGCCAAGCACGATGAATGGCAGAAGATGTTATTGTGCAGGCAGGTTGTTTTGAATGGTGCAGATGATTTAGAGGAAAACTTCAAGAAAGTGCAAAGATTGTTGTATTGGAAGGAAAGCGGTAAAGGAAAAGAAGATGCAGAACATTTTGATTGTGGAAGATGACAATGATATTAACACGCTTTTGAAGGAAATGCTGGGAAAGGAAGGCTATTCCTGCGAGCAGGCGTTTTCCGGGACGGAAGCGAAAATGCTGCTGGAGAAAAAGCAGTATTCCCTGGTGATGCTGGATCTGATGCTTCCGGGCATGGACGGCGGAGAAGTGCTTTCGTTTATCCGGAAGCAGGGGAATACCCCGGTCATTATTTTAACGGCAAAAGGGGAACTGGAGGATAAGGTGAATCTGCTTACTATGGGCGCGGATGATTATATTACCAAGCCATTTGAAATAGAGGAAGTGGCGGCGCGGGTAAAAGTGCAGTTACGGCACGGAAGGGAGCCGGAACCGGAGCCGGATCAGCTTTCTTATAAAGATTTAAAATTAAATAAAAGCACTTTTCAGGTGAGTGCTGCCGGAACGGAGCTTACTAAAATCACGAAGCAGGAATTTGCCATTCTGGAACTTCTTTTGAAGCATCCGGGGAGGGTTTTTTCGAAAGAAGACATTTTTGAGTATGCCTGGGAAGAGGCGTATATGGGGGAAACAAAAACATTGGATGTCCATATCAGCAATATCCGCAAGAAAATCAAAGCGGCGACCGAGGAGGAATATATTGAAACGGTCTGGGGAATCGGGTATCGTTTAAAGAAATGACGGGAAAACTTTACTCTTTTTTTACTTTTTCTTAGCGTTTTTTTAGGCTTTTGGGGATAAGATGGGATTTGTAAACGGCAGGAAAGAAAAAGCTAAGGAGGCAGGCAATGAAAGAGATATTGTTAAAGACAAGAGGGCTTACCAAGCAGTATGGGCGCCAGCTTGCGGTGGATCATCTGGATATCCATATCGGGAAAGGCGCGATTTACGGCTTTATCGGCAGGAACGGCGCAGGCAAGACAACGCTGTTAAGGTGTTTAAGCGGGCTTGCAAGGCCGACGGAGGGCGAGATTGAGATGTTCAGGCATACGGGGAAGGATCTGGGAGAGATCCGTTCACGCATCGGGTGCTTAATTGAGTCGCCGGGGCTGTACCCGGGAATGACGGCGTATGAGAATTTAATGGTGAAATGCAAATTTTGCGGCATCTGGAAGAAAGGGTACATAGAGTCGATTTTGGAAACGGTCGGGCTTGGAAATGTCGGAAAGAAAAAGGCGAAGCATTTTTCGCTTGGCATGAAGCAGCGGCTCGGCATCGGGCTGGCGCTTGTCGGGGAGCCGGATTTATTATTATTGGACGAGCCGATTAACGGGCTTGACCCGCAGGGAATTGTGGAAGTGAGGGACACCATTGTGCGCCTTCAGGAAGAAAGGAATATGACAATTATCATTTCCAGCCATATTTTGGAAGAACTTTCCAAGATCGCAACGGATTACGGGATTATCCATAAGGGGAAACTGCTGGAAGAAATGTCCAGGGAAGAACTGATGAAACGCTGCCGGGAGAGGATTGAAATTAAGACGGGGACGCCGGAACTTGCCGTGACGGAGCTTGACCGGTTGGGATTCCACGATTATCAGGTTGATGGAAAGGACAGCGTCTTGGTCTTTGAGCGGCTGGAGGAGAGCGGAACATTAAACAGGGAACTGGTGAAATCCGGGATTATGGTAGATGAGATTTTCCTTGCCAAAGAAGATTTGGAACAATATTTTTTAAATCTTACCGAGGCATAAGAAAGGGGCGGAAATCATGTTAAATTGTATTAAAATGGATCTTTATCGTATGGTTAAGATGAAAAGCTTTTATGTTATTTTACTGGTTATCATGGCGAGTATCGCATTTACGACTTATCTGGAAAACGCGGTACCGGAAGATAAGGAATATGTATTGTCGGAAGAAGAGCTGGAAGGGACGACGCAGCCGGAGAATATTAATTTCGGGATGTCCGTTTATGTGGCTGGAGAGGAAGACGGAACCGCTACGGTTTATGATTTCTTTTATGCGAATGCGCAGGCGAAATTTACCGCTTTATTTCTTGCGATTTTTACGGTTATTTTTTCTACGGCGGATATGACCGGGGGATATTTAAAAAATATCGCCGGGCAAGTGAAGAAACGGTGGTGGCTCTTGGTATCTAAAAGCTGCGTGGTTTTTATCTATTCTTTTTTGATTTTATTTCTTTTCGTGGCTTTTCAGGCGGTCTGCAATGGGATATTTCTGGGAAATGCTTCTTGGGGAGATACAAAGCTTCTTGGCATGGCGTTTCTTTCCCAGCTGTTTCTTTCCTTTGCGTTCGGCATGATCTGCATGATGGCAGCCATTGTGATAAAGAATAACCTGTTTTCCATGACGTTTTCCATTTTACTGAGCATGAATTTTATGGTGATTTTTTACAGCCTGATCGATAAAATCATTGGGAAGCTGGGAGTTAAGGATTTCCACCTGATTGAATATACCGTGACGGGGCATATGGCAATGCTTTCCAAAGAGTTAATTGGAAAAGACGTGGCGGAGGCGGTTTTGGTTTCGGTGATTTTTATTCTGGCGTCGTTTCTCATTACCGGAAGGGTATTTGAGCAGAGGGATATTGGATGAAAATACTGGCAGCGGTTTTCATTGTAATTTTATGTTTTTTATTTCTTGTTTTTTGGAAATATCAGCGGCAGGTGCGGGATATCTGCCGCCAGCTGTCGTTTTTAAAAGAGCATGACAGCAATATGATAATTTCCGGGGAAATTAGCTTTTGCAGCCTGAAAGAGCTGGCGGAGCTGTTAAATGATCTGCTTTCCGAGCAGAGAAAGGCGCGGCTGGCTTCGGCAAAGAAAGAAAAAGTAATTGCGGAAATCTATACCAGCCTGTCCCACGATATCCGGACGCCCCTGACTTCTTTGGACGGGTATGTGCAGTTATTAAAAAAAGCGGACAGCCCGCAGGATCAGGAGCGGTATCTCATGGTGATTGAGAGAAGGATCGGGAGCCTGAAAGAAATGTTGGAGGAATTATTTATCTTTACAAGGCTCAAGGAGGAATTTTACCATATAGAGCTTACGCCGTGCGATTTGAACCGGATTGTGAAGAACACGATTTTTTCCTATTATGACGACTGGGTGGAAAAAGGCCTGGAGCCCAAGCTGCGGATCACAGAGGAGCCGCTTCCCATGATGGGGAATGAGCAGGCATTGAAAAGAGTGGTGGAAAATGTAATCAAGAACGCCGTTGATCACGGGGAGAAGGACATAGAAATCCTGCTTTGCAGGCAGGGAGAGGAAATCTGCTTCAAAGTGAGCAATGGCGTCATGCATCCGGAGGAAATGGATTTGGCGCAGGTATTTGAGCGGTTTTATAAGGCGGACAGGGCGCGCAGCCAGAATTCCACCGGGCTGGGGCTGTCGATTGCGAAAGAATTTGTCCTGCATATGAACGGGACGATCCGGGCGGATTTGGACGGGAATATTTTCAGTATTGAGATCAGGTTTTACCAGGTGGGGAAGACTCGCGGGCAGGTCTTGAATGATCTTGTATTTAAATAACATTTTTGATAGAATAAGCAGAGGGGGAATGGCTTATGAATTATTTAAATACGAAGAATCCTTTTATTTTGTTTCAAAGAGCCTTGCGCAATCCTGCTTTTGTGGATAAGAGCCTTTTGATTGAAAAAACTATCCGCCAGATGGTATCCGGCATTCCGGTGGAGATAAAGCTGCGCGGATACAGCGCCGTGGAGCAGCAGATGACCAGCCGGAATGAAATCCTGTCTGCCATGACGATATATGGATTCTTAACGTATTGGGACGGGATGCTTCGGATACCGAACAGGGAATTGATGGAAAAATTTGAGGAAGTGCTGTCGAGGGACAGCTTTGGCGAGGTAAAGAAAATCGTAGAGCGTTCTAAGGAAATGTTAGAGGCAACCTTAGATAAAAATACTGGGAAGATGGAGGAGATTTTAGAATATGTCCATGATCTGGAAATTCCTATCCTTGAATACAATGATGAAAATTCACTGTCATGCGTGGTAAATCTCTGTTATCTGTATGCAAGAGATTACTATAAAATAGAAAGAGAGAAGAAGACAGGGAAGGGATTCTGTGATTTTATCTTTTATCCAAAGAGGAAGGGAAGAACAGGGATTATTCTGGAATTAAAGTGTGACAGTTCCTGCAGCCAGGCATTAAAGCAGATGAAGGAAAAAAACTATGTCCAGGAATTAAAAGAATGCAGCGAGGTGCTGCTGGTGGGAATTAATTACAGTAAAAAGAAAAAAAGCCACCAGTGCAGAATCGAGGTTATCGGTAAGGAGGCCTGACTTGGATTGAGGCTGCCAGTATAATAGCTGGCAGCCTCTTTAAATATGCTCTGTTTTTTAGAAGAGAAGCGTTATATTTTGGCTTGATTAATGGAGGAAAGTATTTTATACTGATAGGAAATAAAGCAGCTTGGAGGGATGATACAGATGGAAGGGCAGATTGTATTGGTCATTGATGATGACAGGACAAATTTAACCATTGTACATAAAATTTTAGAATCAAGGTTCCGTGTCGCTATGGCGAACAGCATGGGTGCGGCGATGAAATATCTGGAGAGAAATATTCCGGATTTGATTCTGATGGATCTGAATATGCCGGATATGAGCGGGTTTGAGGCGATTAAGCTGTTAAAGGAGAAGGAACAGTATGCGGCGGTTCCCATTATTTTTCTGACTGCGGACGTGGAGTTTAAGACGCAGAAGCAGTGTATGCAGGCAGGCGCGGCTGAGTTTATCGGGAAGCCGTTTGTGCCGGAGATACTGTTGAACCGGGTAGGGCGGATTTTAGAGCTGGAGCATTATCATAAACTGGAAGCCGCAAAAGCACAGCAATAATTTGGAAAATAAAATAAGTTCTGGAAGGAATGAAGAGGGCATGGAATATCTGAATTATATGAAAGAAAGCCGGAAAAGGGTGGAGAAGCTCATTCTGGTCTTTGACACGCTTTTTACCATTGGGATCGTATTTGTGATTATGCGGGAAAAATGGGCCGGTTATCTGTCTGTGCTTGCCCTGCTGGGGCTGGCGGCGTGTTGGTGGATGAGCTTTAAGGAGTATCGCAGCTATCGGTTCCGCGGGGTTATGACTTCCCTGATCCTTTATTTTGTCGTCATGCTGCTTGGCGTGTACAGCGATTCCCTGCTGGTGATGCTGACATATTTTATTGCGGTGATTATTATGCTTGCGCTTTACGGGATTCCGGAGGTGATTAAGCTGTCGGGGTTTGTCATCGCTTTTTTGGGCATTTTTCATGTTTTTGTATCGAAGACGGCAGATGTCAGTACGCCGCAGGCGGCGTTTAAGCTTTCCATGCAGATTTTTATGGCGTATTTTGTGGTTTATATCGTCTACACGCTGATTAAAAAGCAGGTTGAGGGGAACGAGAATCTGTTAAAGGCGATCCAGGGCTTAAAGCTGGCGGAGCAGGGAAGGGATGATTTTATGGCAAATGTCAGCCATGAAATCCGCACGCCCCTTAATACGATATGCGGCATGAGCGAGATGGCGCTGCGTGAAGAAATATCCGGGAAAGCCAGGGAGGATCTTTTGGATATCCAGGCTGCGGGCCGCAGCCTGATGACGGTGGTAAGCGATATTTTAGATTTCTCTGAATTACAGTCCGGCAGCATGGAGATGATAGAGGATTCCTACAATATTACCTCCACGATTAATGACGTCATCAGCATGACGCTTACAGGCATCCATGAAAAGAAAATCGAGATGACCATTGATTGTGAGGCGGGCATCCCGAGCGGTTTAATCGGGGATGAGCAGAAGATCCGGCGCGTCATGTTAAATATTGTGAATAATGCGGTTAAATTTACTTCGGAGGGCTGTGTTTCCCTGCATATTGGATGCCGCAGGGAGTCTTACGGCGTCAATTTGGTGATTTCCGTCAAAGATACCGGAATCGGCATGAGCGAGGAAAGCTTAGAGGAGCTCTTTACTGATTTTCATCAGCTTGACGCAGGAAGCAGCCGGCGGGAGGAAGGCATTGGCCTGGGGCTTGCCATTTCGCAGATGATTGTCAATAAAATGGGAGGTTTTATTACGGTGGAGAGCGCACCGGGGAGAGGGAGCCAGATTCAGTTCGTGATTCCGCAAAAGGTGCAGGACGAGACGCCGATTATTGTGCTGAAAAATCCGGAGGCTGTCCATATCATTGCGTATTTTAATCTGGAAAAATTTGATATCATGCCTGTCAGGGATGAGTATATGAATATGATGCATTCCATGGGCAGGGAACTTAAGGTGGATTATGTCCTGTGCCGTAACCTGGCGGAAATGAAGCGGAGAATGAAACGGGAGAAGTATACGCATCTGTTTATCACTCCGACGGAATATTACGAGGATACGGCATATTTTGACGGGCTTTCCAGGCAGATATCCACGGTTGTCATCGGGGAGCGCAGGCAGGTCGGCAGGATAGAAAATCCGTATATCCGGCACATTTTTAAGCCGTTTTATATCCTGCCTGTGGCAATGATTTTAAATGGAGAGGACGTAATGCCAGGAATGGAGGAGGGAAATTCCTACGAAGGCTCGTTCGTGGCTCCGCAGGCGCATGTGCTGGTGGTGGATGACAACAGGATGAACCTGCGCGTGATAGAAGGGCTGCTTAAGCCGTACCAGATAAAGGTAACGGTGGCGGACAGCGGCAGGCAGGCATTGGAAAAAATAGAATCGATGGATTATGATTTTGTTTTCATGGATCATATGATGCCGGAAATGGACGGGATTGAGACGATGCACCGTATCCGCAGGAAGGTTGGCAGTTATTATCAGCGCGTGCCGATAATTGCGCTGACAGCCAATGCCATTGCAGGTGCGCGGGAGATGTTTTTAGCGGAAGGCTTTCAGGATTTTGTGTCTAAGCCAGTGGAGCTTTCGATTTTGGAGCGCGTGCTGAGGAATTTTATCCCGGATCATAAGCTTGTGAAAATCGCGGACCCCGTTCCGGCTGACGAAGCTGTTCTTCCTGCAGCCGGGGAGGAGACGGAAAAAGAGCTGTCGCTTGGCGATATCGACGTGGAGCAGGGGATTGCGTTCTGCGGCGGCGGTTTGGAGGATTATATCGATGTTGTCCGTATTTACTATGCGAGCGGTTTGGACAGCCGGGAGGAGATAAAAAAAGCCTACGAGGAAAAGGACTGGAACCGGTATGCGGTGTTTGTCCATGCGCTGAAAAGCACATCTATGGGGATCGGCGCAGGAAAGCTTTCGGAAATGGCGAAGGCTTTGGAGGAAGCGGCAAAAAATTCGGAAGAAAGTTATATTTTTGAGCATCATGCGCAGACGATGGAAGAGTATGCACGCATCCTGGGGCTGATTAAGGAAAATAAAAGAATTGTGCCGGAAACGGCGCCGGAGACGGAGAAAGAGACAGGAGAAGAGACGGCTGCATTGACGGCTGATTTGTGGAAGGAAAAGCTGGATGAGCTGGAGGAAGCTTTAAATACCTTTGAGAGCGAAGGGGTAGAACAGGTTTTGTCTGATCTTAAAAATTATACCTATGAAGGGCAGAGGGTGACAGAAATCCTGGAAGATATCCGTACCCAGGCAGAGCAGTTTGATTTTCTGTCGGCGTTAGACTCCCTTGCAGAACTGAAGGAAAAGTTGAGGTGATCATTGTGAAGGAAAGCGTGAAAAAATTATTCCGGAAAGTGGAAAAACTGTTTTATGATAAAGAAATCGATTTCCGTGAACGACTGTTCCGCAATATGCTGGCTGTGGGAACCAGCGCCGCGCTGGTTTCGATTGCAGCGGGATTGAGGATGGATAATATCAGGATTATGATTGTTCCGCTGCTCCTGATTGTGCTTGTGATGGGCATTGCGCTGCTTGCGACCTTTCGGTTCCGTAAGATTGAATTTGCCGCCTGCCTGACGGGTGCGCTTATTTTATGCGTGATCTTTCCGCTGGTTTTCTTTCTGAGCGGCGGCATTGACAGCGGCTCCACCGTCTGGTTTGTGCTTGGCCTGGTTTATATTTTCCTCCTTTTTTCCGGCAGGAAGCTTGCTTTTTTTATTGCGCTGGCACTGACTGCCTATATTTCTACTTATGTGGTCGGATATCTGCATCCGGAATGGATTATACCGCTTGAGAGGCGTATGGACGTGTTTTATGATTCGGCCTTTGCCGTCCTTGCCGTAGGATTCGCGACGGGTATTTTAATGAAATTCCAGAACCGGGTTTATGAAAATGAGCGCCAGGTTGCGGTGCAGAAAAGTGAAGAACTGGAAGCGGTGAGCCGCTCTAAGGATGATTTTTTTGCCAACATGAGCCATGAGATCCGGACCCCGATCAATACGATTATCGGGCTCAACGAGATGATCCTCAGGGAAGAGCTTTCGGATGATATTGCGGAAAATGCGGTGAATATCCAGAATGCGAGCAAAATGCTGCTGACATTGATTAATGATATCCTGGATCTGTCTAAAATTGAGAGCGGCAAGATGGAAATTGTTCCGGTGCAGTACGAGACAAGCGCTATGTTCAGCGATCTGGTGAATATCATCTGGATCAGGGCGCATGAGAAGAACCTGGAATTTAAGATAAATATTGATGATCAGCTCCCGTCCATGCTATACGGCGACGAGGTGCGCATTAAGCAGGTATTGGTCAATATACTGACGAATGCCGTAAAATATACGAAATCCGGTTCGGTGACGCTGTCTGCACAGAGCGAGCTGATCGATACGAACCATGTCAGACTGCAGATTTCCGTTGCTGATACCGGAATTGGCATCAAAAAGGAAAATTTGGATGATCTGTTTCAGACGTTTAAACGTGTGGACGAGGAAAAGAACCGGAAGATCGAAGGGACAGGGCTGGGGCTCTCTATCTCCAAGCAGCTGATTGAGCTGATGGGAGGGCAGATTACCGTTGACAGTATCTATACCAAAGGCTCTACCTTCACGGTTATCCTGGAGCAGGAAATTGTGAATCCGGAACCGGTTGGCTCTTTAAATTATATCGCAAGGAAACGGGCCGGAAACCGTAAAAAATACAGCCAGTCTTTTGAGGCGCCGGAGGCACGGATTTTAATTGTGGATGATAACGAAATGAACCTGCTGGTTGCGGGCAAATTGCTGCGGTCTACCAAGGTGCAGGTCGATACGGCAAAAAGCGGCCGCGAGTGCCTGAAAAAGACAAAGCAGAAATATTACCATGTGATTTTCATGGATCATATGATGCCGGAGATGGACGGTGAAGAGACAATGCGGCTGTTAAGGAAGCAGGAAAACGGCCTGTGCCGGGAATCGCCCGTCATTGCGCTGACGGCAAATGCGTTTTCCGGCAGCGAGCAGCGTTATAAGGAGATGGGATTTCAGGATTATCTGGCAAAGCCGATTAGCGGGCCGCTGCTGGAGGCGACGCTTGTGCGCTATCTGCCGGAGGATATTGTGGAGTATAAAAAAGAGCAGGATACGGAAGAGCAGGATTTTGCGGGGGTAAAGATGCTGAAAGGAGGGCGCAAAAAGAAGCTCTGCATAGCGACGGAAAGTCCCTGCGATCTGCCGGAGGAATTAGTAAAAAGGTACGACATTAAGCTGATGTATTATTATATTATTACGGAAAGCGGACGTTTTTGCGACAGGAAGGAGGTAAGCTCCGATAATCTGCAGCAGTTCCTTCTGACCCAGGGGAAAACGGCGGAAACTACGGCCGCTTCCGTGGAAGAATACGAAGCCTTTTTTGCGGAAGCGCTGACGGAATATGAGGAAATCATCCATATATCGGTGTCTTCCCGGCTTGGAGAAGGGTACCAGAATGCGGTAAGGGCGGCGAAAGGATTTGACCATGTCCATGTCATTGATTCCCATTTTCTGACAGGCGGCCTGGGTTTTTTTGTGCTTAAGGCTTCTGTGATGGCAAAAGCCGGATGGGAGACGCAGAAAATCTGCGATCTGCTGGAAAAGGATCGGTCTTTGATTTCCTGTTCCATGATTGTGCGTTCCCTTGAGACGATGTACCATAATAAGCGCGTTAACCGGTTTTTGTTCCGCCCATGCGAATATTTTGGCCTGCATATGGCATTTGGTTTCCGCAGAAATGATCTGCGTCCGGTTGCTTTGTACGGGAGCCGCCTGGAACAGGCATGGAAGCGTTATATCCGGATGGCGCTGCATAAAAGAAAGAAAATTGACAAGAGCGTGTTATTTTTGATCCATTCAGGCTGCAGTGTGAAAGAGCAGGAATGGATCTTAAAAGAAGTGAAAAAATATGTCTCTTTTGAAAAAATTTATATACAAAAAGCTTCCGCGACTAATATGTGCAATGTCGGAATCGGGACGTTTGGCCTGATGTTTCAGTATCAGGCAAAAGAGGGCGGAAAAAAGATGGTTTTGGATGCATGGTAACGGCCGCTTCCTGTGTTTATGAAGATAGCTCTGGATTTATTGAGGAGGTATTTCATGCCCCTGCTGCCAGGGGGCGTGGGCCTCAGAAAGCAGCCATGCGGCGATCAGGGAGGTAAAAGGGACGGTTAAAATCACGCCCATGCTGGCGGACAGGCCCTGCATGATTTCAATCCCAATGGAATACATATTGATAATCTGGCGGTATTCATAATTATAGGCATAGATAAACACCAGAGTATTGATCGACCCTCCCGTGAAAGCAAGAATCAGTGTATTGGTCATAGTCCCGATCATATCCCTGCCGACATTCATCCCGGATTGGAATAATTCTTTTGCAGTCATGGAAGTGTTTTTTCCCTTGATTTCATTTAATGTGGAGGCAATGGACATCCCCACATCCATGACGGCCCCAAGTGCCGCAATTAAAATGCCTGCAAATAATAATTCTCCGATATTAATATCCGTCATTTCCGACAGATAAACCAGGTTTTCAATGTCGGAAACATTATAGCCGCTGATACCAGAAGCTTTTCCAAACAGCCATGCGAACAGCCCGGAGACAATAACCCCGTCAATGGTGCCGAGAATGGCGGCGATGGATTTTCTGGAAATCCCGTCAATTAAAAACATCGTGACAAGGCTGGTAATGGCAACGATAAAAACAGCCGAGAGGATGGGGGAGATTCCTTTGTAAATCATGGGAAGGAAGAAAAAGAAGATGCTGAACATCGTGAAAAGAAGCCCGGCAATGGAAGCAATTCCTTTTTTCCCGCCAACGAAAATCACGACGGCGATAAATAGCAGTATCATAAAATAAAGGACGGGAGCGCGGTCTTTGCTGTAAACGGAGACGGCAAGCTCTCCCTGGGATTCATTGACAATGGCAATGACTTTCATGCCAACAGAGCAGTGCGCCCCGAACAGATAGCCGGAAGAACTGAGGGCTTCTATGGAAGTTCCCCTGTATTTTCCGGTTAAAAGACGCAGCAGGACTTTCTGGTTCCCTGTATAGGTTCCGTGTTCTGATACATTATCTCTGATAATTTTTATAACCTCTGCCTTTTCAAAGCTCCTGCCTTCTGTTTCCAGCAGCTCTGTCTTTTCGATGCCGCGAAGAGACAGAAAAAGCAGAAGGAGAAGGAGGCAGGCAAAGCCGGCGCCTCCTGTCATGAGCATTCGTTTTTTCATAACATTATTTTTTGGTTATGCGGAAGGAAACTTTTTTTGCCCCGGTATAATGGTTTTTACCTGTAATGGTAACTGTCGCTTTTCCCACTTTTTTATTATTAGAATAATTTACAGTATAATCAGTTCCTTTTTTCAGGGTGTCACTGCCCATTGTTACTTTCAGATCCAGGGTAATTTTTTTCCCGGTGTATTTTTTATTTTTTACTCCGGTTATTTTAGCGCCGCTGATATCTGCTTTGTCAATTTTGGAAATCGTAAAGGTTTTGTCGATTTTTTCATTGTTGTCGGTACGGTAAGTATTGATGGATAAGCTGGTGTCGCTGACATCAATAATAGAATAGGTCGGGACATCTTCCTGCCAGCGGTTCGCGATATAAGTCTGCATTCTTGGGACAAGGTCATAGTATTTGCTGCCGGAGGAAGAGCTGGCTGTCATATACAGGATTCCTTCCGGGTTGGTGACGGAGCTGCCGTCAGTCTGTTCTACGGCGGTTTTGTCCATGACGCTGTTTAAATAGGACAGGTAAGCCTGTTCTGACGTGTCGGCGGTAGTATCCGGAATCGTTCCCGGGGCAGTATATCTTGCCGTGGTTTCATCACCGCAGGTATTTCTGTCTTTTTCTAACTGCTCTTCAAAGGCTTCTTCGGAATAATCCTGTTCTTTCGTCCCTCCTAACAGCATTTGGGAACGGGAGTAAGCATGGTCATGCCCGGTCAGCACAAGGTCAATATCATTTTCCTCCAGATAAGGGACAAGCTGATATCTTAAATTCGTGATTTCCGGTTCGTTGGAATGCTCGGCGGAACCGTAGATATCCTGGTGGAGCGTGACGATTCTCCAGGTGCAGTTCGGATTTTTGCTGATGGCCTCACGGAGAAACTGCTCATGTTCCGCAACGTTGGTATCCTGTGTGTTCAGCATCATAAATAAGGCGGAACCATAGGTGAAATAATAATCGCCGCCGACAATCCCGTTAGAGCCAAGTTCGCTGTTATTCGGCGTATTAAAATGGTAACTGTAATTTTCATTATCTGCGTCATGGTTGCCGACTGTGGTTGCCACAGGCAGGGATTTTAAGATTTCCGGGCTTAGATAGCCGGCATATTCAATCTCGCTGTTGGCAGCGTTTTTGTTAGGGGCTTTTTTCTTTGTGGTCTGGATCTGATCCCCGGCGGACACCACGAAGCCTGCCTGATTGCCGGACATTTCCATAGCGGCGTTTAAAGTGGCATTCCAGTTGAAAGCGTCATTGCAGACAGAATCCGACTGGGCATTGTAAAATTCCTCGGAATCGCTGCCTTTTAATTCATTGGAGGAACCGATTTGAGGATCTCCCACGAAAATAAAACGGAATTCTTCTGTGGATTTTGTTTTATAAGAAACAGGCTTGGTAAAGCTGCCGTCTTCCTTCTCATAGGAGTAATAATAGGTGGTTCCTTCTTTTAAGCCGGATGCCGTCACTTTGTTGGAGAAATAAGTGTTTCCGTCCGGATCGGCTTCGTCTTTAACGGCTGTCTGCACGGCCTCGTATGTCTTGGCATTGCGCATATTCCGCCCTTCTCCAATCATAAGCTTTGGAGCTTTCGCCTTGTCTGTTTTTTTAGAATACCAGGCGAAATTAAGCTCGCTTTCATTGCTTCCCGGCGTCAGGGAAATCTGTGTCCAGTCGGACTTTATCTGCTCCCAGTCCGATTTCCAGCGGTTCCATAGAGGGGATATCCCCATATCCTGCGCCATCAGCGCGGCATCAGTTTTTCCGTCGGGTGCGGCGGTATAAGCTTCGGAAGCATTTCCGTTCAGGATATTGACGGAAAGGACGGAAACAGATAATGCCGCTAAAAAAATTCCAGTAGTCCATTGTTTTTTCATAGAGCATACTCTCCTTTGCTGTTGATTTTTTTCAGGCATATTTTAGCATTTCTGCAAAGGTTGTCAATAAAAATAGTATAATTATACAAACTTTTTACATTGATTTTACATTTATTTGAAACAATATTTATAAAGCGTGGATTATTTTACTTTCTTTTTTCATAGAGAAATTAATAGCTATAAATAATGAGCGATAAAATGAGCGATATGTTGAGCGATAAATGAACAGGGAAAGAAAAAGTGTTTTTAGAAATCCTTATTAAGCAGTTAAATAAAGATAAATATGTTACAACAACAGTGATGTCAAATATAACAGGAATTCCGGCATCTACGATTAGAAGATATATGAAAAAATTCTGTGAATTTAGCCTGCCCTGCATCGGAAAAAAGTTCTTGACGGAAGCACCAATCAGTGCTAATATAATTGGATAGAAAAAGGTGTTACCGTGAAGCAACGGTTCGCCTCAGTTAATGGTGCATATCAAAAGAGCAACCTAACTTTGGTCAGGGCGGTTGCTTTTTTGATGTTTTTTATTTTTTCTGGTCTGCCGGATACTGATTATCGTAACGATGATACTGATAACCGTCACGACAATACCGGCAAGTTCCAGAATTATTTCGAACACCAATCGTGCTTACCTTTCACTTTATTTTCCATAGGTATCCCCTCCTTTGATACAGGAAGTTCTCAAAATGTACTCATTTTGGCAAAAGG
>CANREH010000040.1 GCA_947629585.1 uncultured Lachnospiraceae bacterium
TGGCTCTTGGCACGGATGTCAGACTGAATGATATTCCGAAGCCCCTGCAGGATTTCAGCCAGGTTCTCCGGTCTTTCATTGATGGTGACTTTGCCGGACTCAATACGGCTCATATCCAGCACATCATTAATCAGAGAAAGCAGATGGTCGGATGCCTGGGCAATCTTGGACAAATAGTCCCTTGCCTGATCCCTGTTATCCAGATTTTTCGTAGTCAATGCAGTATAACCGATGATGGCGTTCATAGGCGTCCGGATGTCGTGGGACATGCTGTTTAAAAAGGTGGTCTTGGCACGGTTGGCGGCGTCCGCAGCCTTCAGCGCAGCAGAAAGCTCCTGTGTCTTGCCTTCCAAGTCCCTTGTGGCCTGGGCTACTTTTTTCTCCAGCCTGTGCTGGTTATGCATCTGCACCGCCAGCATAGCCGCAGCAAAAAAGAACAGAAGAATCACAGCGAGTCCAACCACGAAATATTCCGGATGCTGGTACAGTATAGCCGCAAGAGAAACATTTTTGTTACTCTGCGCCATGTCCACTTCCCTTGCAACGATAGCATCCAGTTCCGCAGAGGTAAAACTTTCAGCGCCCTTATTCAGAATGGAAAGCAGGTAACGGCCGCCCTCAATGCTGTTGCTCACAGCATAGGAAAATGAGGTATTTCCGAAAACGACGGAAGACAATCGGTTGCGGACATCCTCAGAAACATACCATTCGGAATTATAGGCATAGAGGATCGTAGCGTCCGCCCTGCCGCTTAATACCGCCTCAACGCAATCCGAAGACGACGCACACGGAATCAGCGCATCATCCGCATAACGGCTGGTAATATAGTCGCCAAGAGCCTCCGATCGCCTGATCATCGCAAGCTTTTCCACATCACCGTCAAAGCTGTCCAGTGCCAGACGCGCAAAATTGGTCTGAAAATACGGCACGGTTATTTTACAGTCCTCTTCCTCTGCCAGATAATAGTCACTGGTAAAATCAATCACAATGTCCGCTGCTCCCGACTCCCGGAGATCAAAATATTCGTCCCTGCTCTCTGCCGGGATAAACTCATAATCCAGCGAAAGCCGATCGGCCAGAACCCCAAAGATGGCGGGCAGGATTCCTTTTGCCTCACCGTTCTGAAAATAACAATAAGGAACCCGGTCAGGGTTAAACAATAGTTTCAACGATCTGCCTGAGCTGTCAAGCTCCTCCAAAAAAGCGCGTTCACCTGCATTCAGGACAATAGAACCTTCCTGATCGGTGGAATAATAGGTGTCATGCAAGGTATCTCTCCAGTTGGGATCGTGAAGATCCATCTCATTGATGGCTGTATTGATTTCCCGCATCAGATCGGCGCGATCTTTCCTGGTACAAATATAAAACGGACTGGAATCAAAAGATTCCAAAACCCATTCATTATCTAACAGCCGAAGGCTGCCGGAAACTGCGGCTTCCACTGTTCCGTCCTGAAGCGCCGCGGAAAGCTCCTCCTGTCCGGCAAAATACACCGCATGGAAAGCAAAACCATGCTCCTTAGCAAAACGCTCAAAATTTGCATTTTTGGAATTATTTTCCAGCATTCCAACGGTAATGCCGTCATAAGTGGCATAATCGCCCTCCACAACACTCTTGTTACCAGCCTTTACCGTAAATATCGTAGAATTATCCCCAATCGGCTGGTCAGAAAAAAGGAACTCCTGCTCCCGTTCCGGTGTCTTAGACACCGAGGTAACAACATCCACCTCGCCCCTGCGAAGCATATCCAGAGAGTCAGCATAGGAATCTTCATAACCCGCATATTCATAAGACCAGCCGCCATAGACCGCAAGACGCTGGAGAAACTCATATCCGTAACCGCTCCTGCGCCCGCTTTCACTGACAACATGGTATCCTGGAAACGCAAAAAAACCGACCCGAATAACATTCGATGATGTCTGCGAAGCGGCAGACGCAGCAGGACATACTGATATAAAAAGCAGCAGGGCCAGCAGCCATGCACAGACGCGGCGTAATCGTTTCATATAATGATCTCCTCTCCTGGTTTCCATTACTCTTCCTATGTGCCAGAATATCATAATTTCACATTCCTATCTCAAATTTCGGTTTTCATGGCATCAGCCTACTGTATAACTGCATCGTAAAAATGAAAATTCGGGCATTCTGCGCTTAAAATTTGGCTTTTATAAATACCGCTGCTCCCCCCTGCTGCCATGAAAAAACTCTGTACATATGGCATATTTTGTAGAATTATGATATAATGGTGCTGTTACCGCCTCCTACAATGGTACAGAAAGGAGGAATGACCTGTGGAGTTATACACATCAATATTAACCGCTGTTACGGTAAATGTTATCTCATATTACATTTGCAAATGGCTAGACGGCGGCAGATGAAAACGGTAATTAGCCTGTGGATTTAAGCCCTTCCACCGTAAAAATTGGGATAGAAAGACCCCGGTGTAGCCGCACCGGGGTTTTCATTTTGCCATGTTACCTGACCACATGGAAATATGCACATCAATTTCATTTTTTATTATATTATGCATAATTCTGCTTGTCAAGAATTTTCTGCTAAATCTTGCAATTATGGTAACAGTTCAGCTTACGCCATTCGCAATCTCGCACTTCGTGCTTCAAAGCCTGCTGCCGCAGGCGGATTGCTCATGAAATGGCGCTCCCTCAGCAGCGGTAGACATACAATCCGCTATTTTCTCCCTCCATGAGTACGGCGGAGATTTTTCAGGCGCTCACGCTCCTTTGTGATATGTTCACGAAGATCTAAAAATGCCTCATTGTATGTCATGGAGCGCAGACGCGGAAAGGCATGTATCATGCGGCGCTCCTGCCCGCTCATCAGCTTAGAAAAACGCTCCAGCAGCATTTCTCTCGACGGGGTATCATGAACACGCTCCGCGATATTGCGCTCAATCCCTTCAAAAGCAAGCGTCAGCTCGCGCAGCCTGTTATTAAACCCGGCAAATCCGATGACAGTCGCAGCAACATCCGTCATAAACGACAAAAATAAGACCGCAGACATTATATGCATGGCAGCAGGTGGTATCGCATCCGTCATCTGTTCCACTGCCGGCTGTATCAACTTCACGACAACAACAGAGAACACTCCAAAGATAACAGCGCCGGCCGCACAGACGCGCCCATTGATATTAAACTTTTCGTCTGAATAATCCCACCAGCGCGCATGAAATAATTTTTCCATCACATAGGATGTGATATATTCAAGGGAGCAGTCAAGCACAACGCCGCCCAGAAACAGCAAAGCCACGTCCGACACATTGCCCAGCACTACGGCGTTAAGCACTGCGCCGCAGCCATAAATCGGGCAGTACGGCCCGTTCAAAAAGCCGCGGTTAATGAATCTTTTCGCCTGCACAGAGCAAAGCGCTGTTTCATAGATCCAGCCAGCGGCACTGTAAAGCATTGTCCAAAAAAATAAATGCTCAAGCATCCGAATTGTTTCCATTATGACCACTCCTTGTAACCGTTTCAGACAGCGCGCACAGTTTATCGGCAACGCAAAGAATCACGCTTTCCCGGTACCGCGGCGGCATCGGATTGAGCGGAAACATATGATGCGCTATCATGTCGCGCTCTACTTCATTTAATGTAAAATCACGCGATGCATTCTTAAGCGCATACTTTGCGTGCATAACGGCATGAAGATCATGACCGCTGTGGGGCGTATGCCAGTCATAAAGGTAATAATCGTGCAGGAGGGCGCCGCGCACAAGCGATCGGACATTGACATGAATATGGAAATGATGTGACAGACGCAGGCACATAACGGCAACGGACAGGGAATGTTCGTATGTACTGACAGAACCATGCTGCATGAACTGCTTTTCCGACTGCATCCCGTCAGAGGCAAGGATATCCCCGCCGTATTTTTCTACCATATGCATATAATCCATACCGCACCCTCCCATCATCTTCTCATTTCTATCCATACTACTACAAGAGCACAGACACTGCAAGATAAAAAAAGTAACGGTTACGAAAAAACTTACTCTGGAAACAACAGCCTGATACACAAAATAGTTTCTTTATATTCTGCGGATATCGTTCCGCCCATTTCTTCTACAAGCGTCTTTGCAATAGACAGCCCAAGCCCGGTGGATTTTCTTGCCGTTTCCACGGTATAGAACCGATCAAAAAGCCGCTCCGCCTCAATAAACGACAACGCCTTTGCGGTATTGGCAAAGATAATTTCCCCGTCGCCGGATAACGTAATTTTCAAATCGCCGTCACTGTATTTCACGGCATTATCCAAAAGATTGGAAAATACTCTTGACAGGGAAGCCTTATTGAGGTTCCGGATCACCTTATTTTCCGTGATCTCAACCTGCGGGACAATGCCATGCCCTGTCAATACAGCATAATAACCGCCGATACTCTCCGCAAGCGCCTGATTCACAAAAACTTCCTCTGGTTCCCCGGCGCCGCCTTCCGAAAGAATCACAGAATACTGAAACAGCTCCTCCGTCAGCCGTTTCATCAATATGGCGCGCTCCTCTATAATGTCCAGATACTCCGCAATCTCCGGCGGCTTTTCCCTGTGCTTCATAACGTCAAGATAACCGCAGATCGCAGTCAGGGGCGTGCGCAGATCATGGGAAATATTGGTAACCGCCGTTTTCAGTTCCCTGTCGCCCTGACGGTAACGGTGATGTTCTTTCCGCAGGATCTGCAACTGCCTGTTAATGCTGCCGGCAAGCCTGCGCAGTTCTTTTCCGCCGCCGGAAACAGTAATCAATGTATTGGTATCGGCTGTTAATTTTTCTTCAAAGCCATCCGCTATTTCCTTCGCGGATTTACGCATCATATAAATTTCCGCCGCGGATATTATCACCGCGGCGGAAAGCAGAATACACAGTCCGATCAGAAAACGCATATCATTCCCTGCCTTTTATTTTAAATCTTTCCTGCCAAATATAAGCATTCCTGCTGATGTCGCCGCCGCGATGATTCCAAGCGAGTACAGGAAAAACGCCGCGTTTTTTTCGGATTCGCCATCCGCTATCTGCATAATCTGGCTGACAGGAAGGATATCATGAAAAAGCTCAGCCAGCTTTCTTTTGGTTCCGGTCAGATACCTCGGATTTTTCACCGGTTCCTGAAAAATTTCCTTTTCACTGCCATCTTCCGTAACCACAATCTTATAATCGGGTTCTATATATTCTTTCGCTAACAGGCTGTATTGTATTGTGCTTGCCGCTATCAGCATCCCCAGGGACAAAATCATTGCGCAGACCACTGCCGCCGATCTGCTTGTCACCAGCATACAAAGGAACAGCATAACTGCCGTTATTGACAAAACCGGGAAAATGCTGATCAGCGTCATTTCCGCAATTCTGCCCGCAGGCATTTCAAACCTTCTTATCATGCCTGCATAGGCCGCCCCGACAAGCACAGCGATAAATATCAGGTGCATAATAACAGAAACGGCGGAGCAGATGATCAGATTGGAAAGATACATCGCCGCCCTCGAATGCCCCATGATATGCTTGTTGCGTATCGTGCCGCCGCTGTAATCCGCGCCGATAAAAATCCCCGTAAAAACGGCTATCACAATGCCGATATAAACAGCGCCCACAAGCAGTACGCCGTCAGGAGGGTTATAATAATCCGGAAATCTCCTGGAATCGCTCCACCTGGTATATACTACAAGCGAAGCAAGACTAAACATAGCAAGTACGCCAAGCCAGAATATCCTGCTGCGAAACAGCCTTGCAAAATCCCCTTTCAGAAGCTTAATCACTGCCCGCACCTCCCACCAGATTGACATAGAAGCTTTCCAGATTTTCGTCATGCTCTTCCATAGAAATAACCTCGCAGTTCTTTTCCGAAAGAGCTATGGCAAGCCGGGAGAAAGGAAGCTTCGCATATACATCCGCCGCCGTATCACTAAGAATCTTATATTCCACTCCCATATCGTCAAGCACCCTTGCCAGAACCCCGGTATCTGTAACAGTCATGCGCACGCATTTCCGGCAGGCGTCCTCAAGCTCCCCGGCGCTCATTTCCCGGACAATGCGGCCGCTGTCAATAAAACCATAATGGGTCGCAAGCCTGGAAAGCTCATCCAGGATATGGCTCGAAATCAGGACCGTAATCTCCTGCTCACGGTTGAGTTTTAAGATCAGCTCGCGGATTTCAATAATCCCCTGCGGATCAAGCCCGTTGATCGGCTCATCCAGAATCAGGAAATCGGGATTCCCGCAGAGCGCCATAGCAATTCCCAGCCGCTGTTTCATGCCGAGGGAAAAATGCTTTGCCGTCTTCTTTCCCGTATTTTCCAGCCCGACAAGCTTTAACAGCTCCCGGATGCCGTTAAAATCCGGCGCCCCAAGAAAACGGTACTGCTGTTTTAAGTTATCCTCCGCCGTCATATCAGGGTAAATTGATGGTGTCTCCACAACCGCACCCATCCTACGGCGCGCCCGGTAAATCGCTTTCTCCGTGTTTTTCACGCCGTATAATTCAAAATCCCCGCCTGTCGGGTACTGCAGGCCGCAGAGCAGGCGGATTAACGTCGTCTTGCCTGCGCCGTTCTTCCCGACAAACCCGTAAATCGCCCCTTTGGGAACCTTCATCGTCAGGCCGTCCAGAGCCTGAAAACGCCGATAGCGCTTGCACAGGCTGTTTGTTTTCAGAACATAGTCCATATCATGCCTCCTTCTAAATAAGTCTTTAGGCTTCAGATTACGGACATATTATATCAGGAAAAGGCTGAGAAAACAGTTAAGATTCCGTTAAGATTTCTCATGGAGCATAAACCCGATGCCCCATACCGCAGAAATATATTCTTTCCCCGCTGCCGATTTCAGCTTCCTACGCAGATGATGAATGTGGATTTTCAATGAATCTTCGGTGCAGTCCGGTGTGTCCTGGTTGATGTTTTCCAGAATCGTCAGTTTCGCGACTACCTGTTCCGCATTTTGTAACAGCAGCTTTAAAATCGCATATTCCGTCCTTGTGAGCTTAATTTCTGTATCGCCTATGCTTACCCTGTGCGTCCCCACATCCAGACGGATTTCATGATAAGACAGGATAGAGGAAGCCTCTGCATTCATTTTTTTGCGGAGCTGAACCGTAATCCTTGCAAGCAGCTCGTCCATAACAAACGGCTTTGTAACATAATCCACAGCGCCGTCCAGCAAAAGACCGACTTTATCGGCGGTATCTGCCTTCGCGCTCACAACGATGACAGGGATCTCCCGGAGATGCGGCAGTAATTCCTCACCGCTCAGGCCGGGCAGCATCAAATCAAGCAAAACCAGGTCAGGCTGGCGCTCTGACAGAAAAAGCAGCGCTTCCGTTCCCGAAAATGCCCTGTCCACGGCATATCCTTCCCTGCTTAATGTTTCCTCCAATAAAGCGCTGATATGCATATCATCCTCGATAAGCAGGATTCTGGACATCATCCCTCACCTCTATCCATACTTTCTTCGTATACAGCCTGACCATGCCTTTAAACTACTTTCTTCTTACAATATTGATTCAAAACCCGCCTGGCTCCTCTTCATCCGGCGCCTGTCCGACATGAACAGACCATTTGCAATCGGTGATTTCCATATCCGTAAATACGGATTTAAAAGAAGAATCCTCAGCGCTGCAGGCATAAATGCCGAACGGAACAGTCTCGGCCGCATGAAACATATGGCAGATGCGCATTTGCTTATAATTCACGCCGTCGAAAGAATTTTCCACACAAAAATCATTCTCCCTGCGGCTGAGGCGGAACCACATAGATTTAACAGAAGCATCAATATCCGTGGAAGACCAGTCGGAATATCCACAGTTAGTTACTACCGTACCCAGACGCTGAATTTTCTCATTTTCATATTCTACAGAAGCCTTCAGCCAATTTTCACTGTCTAAATAAACCACAACGCCGCATTGATCGTAACGGCGCTTACTTTCAAATTCTGTCTTTACTGCAAAAGAAAAATATTGTTCGTTCGTTTCCATCTGTAAGACAGGAGCATTGTCATTTCGGAAATGGTAATAAGTCCTCTGCCATAAATCCGTGCATGGCTCTGTAATGATTTCTATTTTATTCTCCGTTATATGATAATGCTTCGGTTCTCTAATCCATTTTAAAAGATTAATATTCCATTTTAAATTCACAGCTGTTCTCCTTTCCACTGTCAATCCGCCGTTTTACGGTATACAGAAAATAAAGTTTCCGTCTGCTATCCTTTTAAATCTTGGGCAAATCCCACCTATAATGGGATGCCAGAAAGCGAATCAATATTGTTATCAAAAAACCGCAGATTACCGCCCCATTCTCTCCTGTTATATGCCAGAGCATCCCTGCTGCCAGCGCTCCCAGCAAAGAAGCACAGGCATAGATATGCTTCACAAAAATATAAGGCATCTCATTTGCCATCATATCCCGCAGAACACCGCCTCCCACTCCGGTAATAACCCCTAAAAATACAATCAGAAAAATATTATCGCCATAATCCGAGGTCACGCCGGCGCTGACGCCGTTTACCGTAAAGGTCGCCAGTCCCAGCGTATCAAACCAGAACATCACTCTCTCATACAGGTTTATGAAATGAAGCTCTTTTTTCTCTTTGTCGCCAAAATAACGTATACAGAAAATAAAGTTTGCCACCAGCGCCGCAACCAATACATACACCGGATTCTGGAACATTTTAGGCGGAATCCTCCCAATCATCACATCCCGCAAAACGCCGCCTCCCACCGCCGTCGTAATCGCCAGCACATTCACCCCGAAAATATCCATTCCCCTGTGGATCGCCACCAGCGCGCCCGACGCGGCAAACGCAATCGTACCAACAAGTTCCATTGCAAACATAAATGAAATACCCATAACATTCCTCCCGGCATATACATATTCAAGAATCGCAAGTCCTGACTCCCGGCATAAGATTTAGGTTTGCTTTAACACAAATATACTAATTCCATTATCTATTATACCAAAAAACATTCTCGTTTACAACAAATCTTTCTATATACATTCATACAGATAAATAAACTGCTGGATTTTCTATCTTTTCATATTCAGAAAAATTACCTGAATATTTCATAAATCCGGCAATAAATTGAACGATTACTGCTACTTAAATTGAATTATGCAAGTTTATTTACAATTTAATAAAATTATGTTATATTAAATACAATATTATTTACTAAAAGGAGTTGAACAGGCAATGTTATGCCATATGCTGAGAAAACTGGATGTTTCCCTCTGTACAAGGTCTGGTGTCAGGACGAAGCTTGTGCAGAGGTAACCTCTTTTCGTCCTCATTGGATCTTGTGCTTGTCAGAAACCATAAAAAATGATAAGGAGACGATTCAATGAACCAAAATTTCAAAAAATATATCATGTTCTGGCTCAGCCAGTCCATTTCACAATTAGGGAGCGCGATGACGGGATTTGCGCTGATTTTATGGATCTATTCCATCCAGCCTTCTGCCATGACGGTATCGTTATTATCGTTCTGCAATTATGTTCCTTATGTACTTGTCAGCTTATTTGCAGGCGCTTTTGTGGATACGCATAAGAAAAAGAAAATCCTTTTGATTTCAGACAGTATTGCTGCGGGCTGTACTTTGCTTGTATTGATATTATTTATCAGTGAAAGGCTGAAGCTCTGCCATATCTATGTGATTAATTGTGTGACCGGGTTTGCGAACGCCTTCCAGTCACCGGCATCCAATGTAGCGTTCGGAATCCTTGTTCCGGAAGACAAGCTGGCAAATGCAAGCGGAATGTCATCTTTTTCCAACAGCTTAATTTCCATTTTTGCCCCTGTGCTGGCAGCATCCCTTTTTGGATTTTGCGGGCTTGCCGGAATTTTATTTTTCGATATTGGAAGCTTTTTCCTTGCTTTTGTAACGTTATTATTTTTTATTCAGATACCGGAACGGAAACGGCAGAAAACAGAAACCGGATTTTCCTTTGCAGGCTGGAAAGAGGGATATTTATTTTTACTCCGCAAGAAGGGAATTATGACAGTTATCCTGACTATGGCTATGCTCAATTTCTTTTCCCGCCTGACTTATGAAAATATTCTGCCGCCTATGATCCTTGCAAGGAGCGGCGGAAACCAGGCTGTACTGGGGCTGGTAAATGCAGCTATGGGACTTGGCGGCATTCTGGGCGGCATTTTCGTTTCCGCCGGAAAAGCCCCGAAGGATAGTGTAAAATCCATTTATGTTTCCGCAGGCATTTCCTTTCTCTTCGGTGATCTGCTTATGGGGCTGGGGCAGAGTCCTGTCCTGTGGGCGCTGGCAGGCTTTATGGCAAGCTTCCCCATCCCCTTTATCAATGCCGGACAGAATGTTATCCTGTACAAATTCATTCCGGAACCCATGCAGGGAAGGATCTTTTCCATCCGGAACGCCTTCCAGTTCGGCACTATCCCTGCCGGAATTTTATTAGGAGGATTTTTGGCTGATTATGTATTAGAACCTTATATGAATGGAAATGCTCCCGGCGCTTCTTTTTTACGCCTGCTGACAGGCAGCGGTGCCGGAACCGGAATGGCAGTAATGTTTTTATGCACCGGGATTTTAGGCGGCATATCCAGCTTTTTATTCTATCATAAAAAAGAAGTCCAGGGATTAAAATAACGGTTATATGCCGAGTCATTGAATATATAGTAAACGGCAATATTTTTTGTAAATGTCGTTTACTATACATTTCTCAATGATAATACCACTCAGAAAAGGAAAGCAGCAGGAAAAACCCGGCAAGATTATATAAGGTAAAAGTTAAAAGATATTTTCCTTTTTTTGCATTTGCACTGACGGCATATTGTTTATAAGAAATCAGGCTCGCCATAGAAGCAATCAGCGTCCCCAGCCCGCCTATGTTCGTCCCTACTAAAAGCGCATCAAAATTTCTGGTAAAGCCCGACAATAATAACGCTGCCGGGACATTGCTTAAAAACTGGCTGAATACTGCCGATACCAGAATTTCCTTTCCTCTCAAAATCTGCGCAATCATCGTGCTGACAGCCGGAATCCTTCCCATATTCCCGACAAAAACAAAAAATCCAATAAAAATAAATAACAGGGCATAATCTACCTGCGTCAAAAGCCTGCTTTTATGAATGAAAAGCACGGTCAAAACGGTAATAATAATTGCAGGGACCCAGGAAATAACCCGGAACACCACCAAAAGATTGATGGCAAATAATACGCTGTAAATGCCGATTTCCCTTTTTGGCAGCACGCCTGCCTCCTGTTCCGCAGGAAGCTGCACTTCTTCATCCGGCAGTATCCAGGAGGCTGCCGTCAAAAACAGGATGGACACAACGGCAAGCGGCAGCATGGTCTTAAAAAACTCCCCTGTCGGCATATTGGACACAGAAAATAAGTACAGGTTCTGCGGATTCCCAATCGGGGTAAGCATACTTCCCAGATTAGCGGCTATGGTCTGCAAAACCACTACCCGGATAATCAGCTTTTCCTGCCCGCACCGTTTTAAAGCCAGAATCGCAAACGGCACAAAGGTAATCAACGCCACATCATTTGTCATTACCATGCTCAAAAAGAAACAGAGTAAAATCAGAATCCGGCTCATGCTCCGGCTGGAATTTACATGGCCGAACATTTTTACAATCATCAAATCCAAAAGTCCGGCGCCCTGGAAGCCCTTTACCAGAAGCATCAGGCAGAATAACAGCGCCAGCACCCTCACATCGATATAGCCCAGATATTTCTTATCCGGATGGACAAAAAAAGAAGATACCATTCCCAACAGCAGCGCAATACACAGGACCTTCTCTTTTTTCAGGTAAGCAATCATTTCCATAAACCTCTTTTCCTGTTTTTCATACACTTCAAATCACCGGCTTATTATAGCTCGTCATCTCCGCAGTTCCAAGATAAAATCTCAACAAAAAATTACGTTATTTTCTTCTCTTTCTTTCCATTTTTTCCAAACCTTCCAATCTTCCGCCTGTTCCCTCCGCAAAACCTCCGAAAACCCTATTGAAAAAAGGTACTTCCAATGATAAAATATAGATGATATAGAAATAGAATAAAAAATTTTGAAGGGGATGTTTCCTTTATGATAATTACGACCTATGCTGCCATTGAAATCGGCAGCACGCAGGCATCTATGAAGATTTTTGAAGTTTCCAAAAAAAACGGCATCCGTGAGCTGGAATATTTACGCTGCCCCCTGGAAGTCGGCGCCGATACCTATTCTCTGGGAAGAATCAGCCATTCCGTTGCAAACCGCCTCTGCAATATCCTGATTGGTTTTTCTGAAAAGATGAAGGAATACAGCATTACGGACTATACTGCTTATGCGGCAGGCGTTTTAAGGGAGGCTTCTAACAGCCTTTTAGTGCTTGACCAGATCAAGCTGACCAGCGGGTTAAAAGTGCGCATTATCAGCAATTCGGAGCTGCGTTTTTATATCTATAAAGCGCTTGCCCTGAAAGAAAGCCAGTTTAACC
Organism: uncultured Lachnospiraceae bacterium; assembly: GCA_947629585.1. GTDB lineage: Bacteria > Bacillota > Clostridia > Lachnospirales > Lachnospiraceae > MGBC100174. Next base: position 12,449 of record CANREH010000040.1, read on the forward strand.
AAATCATTGCGGAACCGACCTTAATCCTGGACGCAGGGGCAGGAAGCATCCAGCTTTCCATTTATAATAAAAGCGCCCTGTGCTCTACCCAGAACATCCGCCTAGGCTCTATCCGCGTGCGTGAGATTTTATTCCAGATGAAAAATTCCATTTCCAACTACCAGCAGCTTGCGTCAGAATATATGTCGAACAGCATTGCCGCCTACATAAAAAAATACCTGAAAAATATCAAAATCCGCCATATTATCGCGATTGGGAATTATACGAATTTCACCTTCCGGTACCTGCGGAAATTGTTAAATATTCATGAATCACTGGTTGATAAAAAAACCTTCCACGCATTTTATGAAAAAATTACCTCGCAGTCCTTTTCTTCGCTGGAAAAACAGTTCAGCCTTTCCGAAGACGCCACTGCCCTTGTGCTGTCTACCGCGATGGTAATTGATAAATTTCTTCTGGAATCCAAATGCGAAGATATCCTTGTTTCCGATACCACCTTATGCGACGGGATTGTTGCGGAATATGCGCAGAAAAAGGAAAAAATCACCCCGGCGCATGATTTCCAGGCTGACATTATTTCCACTTCGCAGAATATTGCGGCAAGGTATGAATGCGACGTAAAACATTATCAGAATGTCTCCTATCTTGCACTTGCCATTTTCGATCAGGTAAAAAAATACCATGACCTCGGGAAACGGGAACGCCTTCTTTTGGAAATTGCCGTTATTTTACAGGACTGCGGAGAATATATTAACATGACCGCCATAGCGGAAAATTCGTACCATATCATTATGTCCACGGAAATCATCGGGCTTTCCCATATCGAACGCTGCATTGTCGCAAACCTCGTCCGCTATTTCCGGGATTTTCCGCAGTTTAAGGAATTTGACGCCTTATTCAGCAAAGACGATTACATCAAGCTTCATAAATTAAACGCTATCCTGCGGCTTGCGAATGCACTCGACCAGAGCCATATGCAGAAGCTTTCCAGGGTTTCCTTAAGCCTGAAGGATTCCGTACTAACCATTACTGCCAATACTCTGCATGATATTTCCTTAGAAAAAGGAATTTTTGAAAATAATGCCGTCTTTTTTGAAGAAGTGTTCGGCATTCAGGCGAAATTAAACCAAAAACGATGAGAGGGGAGTTTATTATGTCTTCAAAAACAGAAACAAAAAAAGAAACCATTGATTTTTATGCCACCGAATATTATAAAAACAGGGAATTAAGCTGGATTGATTTTAATTACCGCGTCCTCGGCGAAGCAAAGGATAAAACCATCCCGTTATTTGAACGTCTGAAATTCTTAAGCATCACGGCGTCCAACCTGGATGAATTTTTTATGATCCGCGTCGCTTCCTTAAGGGATATGGTGCACGCCGGATATACCAAACCGGATATTGCCGGCCTTACGCCCAAGCAGCAGTTAGAGAAAATTTCCGAAAAAACACATGAGCTTGTCAAGGCGCAATACAGTATTTATAACCGCTCTTTCCTTCCCCTGCTCAAGCAGAACGGACTGGAAATCATTACGGAATTTGAAAAACTCAATAAAGAACAGGAAGCGTTTGTCAACCGCTATTTTACCAAAGAAATTTATCCCGTATTAACGCCGATGGCGGTGGATTCCTCCCGCCCGTTCCCGTTAATCCGCAATAAAACCTTAAATATCTGCGCGCTGTTAAAAGACAAAAAAAATGAAGAAAATTATGATTTTGCTACAGTGCAGGTACCTGCCGTCCTGCCGCGGTTTATCGAAGTGCCTGCTTCTAAAGACGCGACCACTTCCCTGATCTTGCTGGAACAGATTATTGAAAAATATATTGATAAATTATTTTTAAATTATGAAGTCGTCTGCGCTTATCCTTACCGTATTATGCGCAATGCCGATCTAAGCATTGACGAAGACGAAGCCGCCGATCTTTTAATCGAGATCCAGAAACAGCTAAAGAAACGCCAGTGGGGCGAGGTTATCCGGCTGGAAGTGGAAGCGGATATCGATAAACGCCTGCTGACTGTTTTAAAGCAGGAATTAAAGGTAAAGGAACATGATATTTTTAAAATCAAAGGCCCTCTTGACCTTACCTTTTTCATGAAAATGTACGGACTGGACGGATATGACCATTTAAAAGTGCCGAAATATATCCCTCAGCCGGTTCCTGCCTTAAACCATGAGGAGGATATTTTCACACAGATCCGGAGAGGGGATATTTTTCTCCACCATCCTTACGAAACCTTTGATCCTGTCGTTGATTTTGTCCGCCAGGCATCCAAAGATCCCAATGTCCTCGCAATCAAGCAGACCCTTTACCGCGTCAGCAGCAACTCCCCGATCATCGCTTCCCTTGCGGAAGCCGCTGAAAACGGCAAACAGGTCTCGGTGCTTGTGGAATTAAAGGCAAGGTTTGACGAAGAAAACAACATCCTCTGGGCATTAAAGCTGGAGCAGGCAGGCTGCCATGTCATTTACGGGCTGCGCGGGTTAAAAACGCACAGCAAAATTACCCTGGTCGTCCGCCGGGAGGAAGACGGCATCCGCCGTTATGTCCATTTGGGAACCGGAAATTACAACGATTCCACCGCCAAATTATATACCGACACCGGAATTTTAACCTGTTCCAACCCTATCGGCGAAGACGCTACCGCCGTCTTTAATATGCTCTCCGGCTACTCCGAGCCGGAAAGCTGGAATAAGCTTGCCCTTGCCCCATACTGGCTGCGGGATAAATTCTATGAACTGATTAAACGGGAAACAGAGCACGCAAAAGCAGGAAGGAAGGCTGTCATTAAAGCAAAAATGAATTCCCTCTGCGATAAAGGCATTATCGCGGCTTTATACGAAGCGTCCCATGCGGGCGTAAAAATTGATCTGATTATCCGCGGCATCTGCTGCCTGCGCACGGGCATTCCAGACGTCAGCAATAATATTACTGTCCGCTCCATTGTCGGGAATTTTCTGGAACACGCCCGGATCTTTTATTTTTACAATGACGGCGAAGAAGAAATTTATATGGCAAGCGCCGACTGGATGCCAAGAAACCTCGACAAGCGTGTGGAAATCCTGTTCCCTGTCGAGGATAAAAAGCTTATGAAGGAAGCCCTGCAGATCCTGGATATCCAGCTCGCGGATACACTAAAAGCCCATATCATGCAGAAAGACGGAAGCTACGCCAAAATTGACAAACGCGGCAAAAAAGCGCTCTGCGCACAGGATTATTTCTGTGAACAGGCAGTAAAAGCTGCCAAAAATACAGAAAAGGCCAGGAAAAAAGAGGACATGAAACGGTTGTTTGAGCCTATGTAATCACAAATTTTCATCTCATCTCTTATGTCTGCCTTCCGTTTCATTAAGAAGCCGAAGGCAGATTTTTTCCAAAAGCAAACGATCTTTTTTCTGTTTCTGTCAACAAAGAGGCTTACGGTTCCCTGTCAGGTTCCATGACTTTTCTTCCCTTTTCTTACAATATTTTTTCAGCGCCGTCCTGGCGTCATAATAACCAAGCTGCATTCTCTCTATAATATCCCGGTGGGAAAAATCAATGGTTCCATCAAAAAAATCTCCCAAATCCCTGCTTGGAATGATTTCTATCACTTCCCTGTTTTCATAAAGGCTTTTTTCCACATACCCCTTTTCCTCCAGTTTCACGACAATCAGTTTTTCATACCCATCCCTGACTAACGGATATACCGGCGTATTGTCCACAACCCCGCCATCCTGGTATAAAATCCCGTTAATCTTCACTGGCTCATAGACAAACGGCATGGCGGAGGATGCCAGAAGAATTTCCATGATTTCTTCTCTTGTCTTTCCGTTTAACAAAAAATATTCCACCTGATGATGCCCTCTATGCTCATAGGAGCAGCCCGCATAGATCCGGTACCTGCTGTTTAACAATGCCGGGAAATCCACTTTGGACTGCATGATTTCCAAAAGCCCTTCCCTGGAGCAGATTCCGCTTTTTTTCACGCTTTCCAACAGCTCATGAAGCATATCTGTCACCGGAAAAGACTGCGCTTCCAATTCCTGGCTGTTCAAATCCAAAAACTGGATATGCTTTACTTCCTTCCATATTTTCTCTGCATTTTCATAATCCCCTGTGGCAAACAATGCCGCATTCAATGCCCCGACGGATGCGCCGGACACAGCAGAGATATTCTGTTCAAACCCCAGCTCCCTAAGCGCTTTAAAAACTCCGATTTCATAAGAACCTTTCGCACCGCCTCCGGAAAAGACAAGCCCCCATCCTTTTTCTTCTTTCTGCATCTAACCATCTCCTTTTATTTAAGGCTCACTCGCAAGTCCTGGCATGAGACTCTTCTTATCCGAATCTCTGCGCATCCCTGCAAAATGCCTGAAACTTCTCCCTTAAGTGGACCTGGAAAAGAAAAAAGATCTGGCTATTTTCTTCTCCCTCTCCCTTTATTATAATATTCACGCAGAACAAAGAAGGAACTTAAAAGAAAGGAGAAATGCCAAAGGAACATTCCCATCTTTGTTTTCTGCTGTCCAGTCAAACCTTTGGCACAATACAAGTTATGAAAGAACTGACTCTAAAATCAAAAACTAATGCTGCACCTGACACCAAAACCTTATGTATGACCGCATTGTTTACCGCTATGGTCTGCATTTGCACCATGGTAATCCAAATCCCGATCCCGCTTGGCTACGCCCACCTCGGAGACTGTATGGTGCTCCTTGCCGCTGTCTCCTTAAAGAAAAAAGCGGGCGCTTTTGCAGCCGGCGTCGGCTCTGCCCTCGCCGATATTCTGACCGGATATCTCTACTGGGCGCCCGCAACCCTCGTCATCAAAGCGCTGATGGCACTGATCGCTTCTGCCCATACTGCTGCCGCTATGACAGCATCCCTGCTCTTCATGGTAGCTGGCTATGTCATCAGCGGCGCAGTTATCTACGGAAGCCTCGCCGCAGGACTTGCCAGTGCGCCGGGATTACTGTTAAAAAGCATCGTAAACCTGATCGTATTTTATGTACTGGCGGGAATGTTAAAGAAAGTACATCTGATCTAAATTACATTAGATTTTTTACTAAAATTTTCTTTAAGCAAATTTCCCCTTTACATTTTTCTCCAAGTATGTTATACTCTGAACTAACTTATTTATAAAAAGCGCTAACAGACAGGAGGAAACACTATGCAAGACAGAGATGATTTGCTTTTAGAAGCACTAACCGGATTAATCAACGCCAGATTTACGGAACTTAAAACAGAAATTCAGGATGTCAGACAGGAAATCCAGGATGTCCGGCAGGAAATTCAGGATGTCCGGCAGGAACTCAAAACGGAAATTCAGGGTGTCCGGCAGGAACTCGAAACAGAAATCCAGGATGTCCGGCAGGAAACCATCAAAACAAAGCTTTATGTTGAAAATGTTTTAGACAAGAAACTGAATGCTTTTTATGATAATACGGTTTCTATTTCCGAATATAATTCATTAAAAAAACAGGTAGACCAGAATACGGGAGATATTAAAGACCTTAAAAAAATGATCTCTTAAAGCCCCAAAGAGCCTGACCGTTTCTTACCGAAGCGGCAGGCTCTCTTCCCCTATTTTATTTCTACTTTACTGCTGCAATATCAATCACCGTAAGCTCATGTTCTTCTTCTTTTTCATTTTCCAGGCTGGTAATCAGCGCATTTGCAGTATCAAGGCTTGTGAGCACCGTGACTCCTGTCTCAATCGCTGTCCGGCGGATCAAAAAGCCATCCTTTGCTTTTTCCAATCCCTGGTTTGGAATGTCAATGACAAGATCGATCTGGTGATCCAGCAGCAGATCCATCAATGTCGGGGCTTCCTGTTCAATTTTATGGATTGGAATCGCCAGGATGCCATGCTCATTCAACACTTTCGCCGTCCCTTTGGTAGCAAAGATTTCATATCCGAATTTCTTAAACCTTCTGGCGATCTCTACCGCTTCTAATTTATCTGCGTCTTTTACAGTAATAATCATCTTTTTATGCTTTGGAAGGCTGACACCGGAACCTAAAAATGCCTTATATAATGCTTCATTAAAATGCTCTGAGATGCCGAGGCATTCTCCGGTAGATTTCATTTCCGGCCCCAGGTTGACATCCGCACCACGGATCTTTTCAAAGGAAAATACCGGCATTTTAATCGCAATATACTTTGACAATGGCTGTAAGCCCGGCGTATAGCCAAGATCCCGTAAAGTCTCCCCCAGGATCACATGAGAGGCAAGATCCACAATCGGGATTCCCGTCACCTTGCTGATATAAGGGACGGTACGGCTGGATCTCGGGTTCACTTCAATCACATACACCTCATCCTGATAAACAATAAACTGAATATTAATCAAACCGATCACATGAAGGGATTTTGCCAGCTTTCCCGTGTAATCCACAATGACACGCTGCATTTTTTCGGAAATATTCTGCGCCGGATAGACGGAAATGCTGTCGCCGGAATGGATTCCTGCCCGTTCCACATGCTCCATAATGCCCGGAATCACAATATCCGTCCCATCGCACACCGCGTCCACTTCCACTTCCTTGCCCATCAGATACTTATCTACCAGAATCGGGTGTTCCTGCGCGTAACGGTTAATAATCGCCATAAATTCCCTGACATCCTCATCGGAAACCGCAATCTGCATTCCCTGCCCGCCTAATACGTAAGAAGGACGGACAAGCACCGGATAGCCAAGCTCATTGGCTGCTTTTAACGCTTCTTCGGTAGTAAATACCGTCTTTCCTGCCGGACGCGGGATACAGCACTCCTCCAGAATTTCATCAAATAATTCCCTGTCTTCCGCTGCGTCAACATCCTTTGCACTTGTCCCCAGGATTTTCACGCCCATTTCCATCAGTGCCTGCGTCAGCTTAATTGCCGTCTGCCCGCCAAACTGCACCACAGCGCCGTCTGGCTTTTCCAGGCGGACGATATTTTCCACATCCTCCGGCGTCAGCGGCTCAAAATACAGCTTATCCGCAATATCAAAATCCGTGCTTACCGTTTCCGGATTGTTATTGACAATAATCGTCTCATATCCCTTTTTTGAAAACGCCCATACACTGTGGACGGAACAATAATCAAACTCAATCCCCTGCCCGATCCGAATCGGCCCGGAACCAAGCACCATGATACGCTTTCTCGTCTTCTCTCCCGAAACTTCATTTTCACTTCCGAAGCAGGAATAATAATACGGCGTGGATGCGGCAAATTCCGCAGCGCAGGTATCTACCATTTTAAATGCCGCCGTAATCCCAAGATCACAGCGCATTTTTTTCACTTCGGCTTCTGCCTTCCCGGAAAGCCTTGCAATCACAGCATCCGGAAATTCGATTCTCTTTGCTTCCCTTAAAAGCTCTTCTGTCAGTTCTTCTTTCTTAAGACGATCTTCCATTTCCACAAGAACCGCAATTTTATCAATAAACCAGAGATCAATCTGCGTAATCTCATGGATTTCCTCCATAGCGATTCCCATGCGGAGCGCTTCCGCAATCGCAAAAATCCTGCGGTCATCGACCTTATGGAGCTCCTCCTCCATCATTTCCCGATCAAAACCATCGTAAACCCCCAGGCTTTCCAGGCTGTCCACATGCTGCTCTAAGGAACGCAGCGCCTTCATCAGCGCACCTTCAAAATTCGTGCAGATACTCATGACCTCTCCGGTCGCTTTCATCTGTGTCGTCAGCGTCCTCTTTGCCATGATAAACTTGTCAAACGGCAGGCGCGGAATCTTCACGACACAGTAATCCAGCGCTGGCTCAAAGCTTGCATAGGTCTTTTTTGTAATTGCATTCGGGATCTCGTCCAGCGTATAACCGAGCGCAATCTTCGCAGCCACCTTTGCAATCGGATACCCCGTCGCCTTAGAAGCAAGCGCCGAAGAACGGCTGACACGCGGATTAACCTCGATAACGCAGTATTCAAAACTGTCCGGCTTTAAGGCATACTGCACGTTGCAGCCGCCGGTAATATTTAACTCTGTAATAATATTCAATGCCGAAGTACGCAGCATCTGATATTCCTTATCTGCGAGCGTCTGGGATGGCGCCACTACAATGCTGTCGCCGGTATGGACGCCGACCGGATCGATATTTTCCATGTTGCAGACCGTGATACAGTTGCCTGCGCTGTCGCGCATCACTTCATATTCAATTTCCTTCCAGCCCGCAATACAGCGTTCAATCAGGCACTGCCCCACACGGCTTAAGCGGAGCCCGTTAGCGCAGATATCCTCCAGCTCCTCCCTGTCATGTGCAATGCCGCCGCCGCTGCCGCCCAGCGTATATGCCGGACGGATCACGACCGGATAGCCGATTTCATCCGCGAAAGCAACTGCGGCTTCCACCTCCGTAACAACCGTGCTTGCCGCAATCGGCTCCCCGATCTTTTCCATAGTATTTTTAAATTCCAGACGGTCCTCCGCTTTTTTAATCGTCAGGGATGTCGTACCAATTAAACGAACATGGTTCTCCTTTAAAAACCCGCATTCTTCCAGTTCCATGCCGATATTTAAGCCCGCCTGTCCGCCCAAAGTCGGAAGCACGCTGTCCGGCCTCTCTTTTAAAATTACCTTTTTTACAACATCCACCGTCAAAGGCTCAATATAAACCTTATCCGCAATATCCTTATCCGTCATAATCGTGGCAGGATTTGAATTAATTAAGACAACTTCCACTCCCTCTTCCTTCAGGGAACGGCACGCCTGTGTGCCTGCATAGTCAAATTCCGCCGCCTGTCCAATCACGATAGGCCCGGAACCAATTACCAATACTTTCTTTATATCACTTCTTTTAGGCATTTTCTGCTCTGATCTCCTTTCCTTTTGCTCAGCCGGATATCTTATAACAACGATAAATACTATAAGACATTACATCATTTCTATGAACTTATCAAACAAAAATGCCGAATCTAACGGGCCTGCACATGCCTCCGGATGGAACTGCACTGTAAAAATCTTTTTTCCGCGGTAACGGACGCCTTCCACGGTACCGTCATTAACATTCCGGAAACTGATTTCCGCTTTTTCCTTATCAAAAGCAGCTTCGTCCACCACATAGCCGTGATTCTGGGAAGATAAATAAACCCTCCCCGTTTCCAGATCCTTGACCGGATGGTTCGCCCCCCTGTGTCCGTATTTCATTTTATGGGTGTCCGCCCCGCTTGCCAGCGCCATAAGCTGATGTCCAAGACAGATAGCGAAAATCGGGACAGACGATGCAGATAACTTTTTAATTTCTTCAATAATTTCTACGCATTCCTTCGGATCGCCGGGGCCGTTGGAAAGCATAATGCCATCCGGCTTATCCCCCAGAATCTCTTCTGCCTGTGTATACGCCGGATATACAGTCACTTCACAGCCGCGGTTAAGAAGGGAACGCACAATGTTCTTTTTCGTGCCAAAATCCATCAGCGCGGCTTTTTTCTTTACCGGAACTTCCTCTGAACCTAACTCTCCCGGAACAAAGGTCCTTTTTTCCTTACAGGTCACGCGCCGCACGACGCCCTTCGGGGAATATTCTTTGATCTGCGGCAGGACTTCCCCAAGATCAGAAATCTCCCTTGTGGTAATCATACCGTTCATAGTTCCCTTTTCCCGCAGGATTTTCGTGAGAGCGCGGGTATCAATCCCCGCAATTCCCGGGATGCCCTGCTGTACTAAAAATGTCTCTAAATCATCCTCTCTGCGGAAATTGCTGGAGCGTCTGGACAGTTCCCTTACAATAAAACCGTCCGGCCATGCCTGCTCCGACTCCATGTCCTGATAACAAATCCCATAATTGCCAATCAGTGGATATGTCATGGTAACAGCCTGCCCGGCATAGCTTGGATCTGTCAGCACTTCCAGATAGCCTGTCATGGAAGTATTAAATACAATCTCACTGATGACCTCCTTCTGCACACCAATGCTTGTACCGGTAAATACCGTTCCGTCTTCCAGTATCAAAAATGCTTTCATGGCTCACCTGTTCCTTTCTCATTTTTTTGCAAAAAAAAAGGGCGCCAAACCCCGCCCCATTCGGAATATATCATCAATACTAAACTCTGCTTTCAGAACAGTACAGGGAATCCCTTCTTTGGAATTTTCCTAAATTGTTAAAATAATACCATAAACCACGATTTTTGACAAGAGTTTTTTCAAAAGATACATTAATCCCGTCACGCTTTCCGGTAAAAGACATATATTATCTATGAAATAAATTTTCCAGGAGATATTGATATGTCTTTATTATGGATTCTTCTCCTTGCCTGCCGCTGCAATAGAAACAATAACTGCTGCTATTATGGAACCAATACCCGCCCAAATCAAAACGGCGCTAACCAGGGCTGCCAGAACCAGCGCCCTCAGAACCAGGGCTGCCAAAGCCAGACTCCCCAGAACCAGGGCTGCCAGGGCCAGGCTCCTCAGAACCAGGGCTGCCAGGGAGTTTTAGAACCGCTGTCTTCCTGTATGCCATGTAATTAACCCTCTGAGCGCTTATAACCGTTTTGCGCCATTCGCAAAATCGCGCTGAGGCTTGTGTTATTTTTTTCCTTATGATAAAATGTAACAGTTCAGCCGACAGGCTGGGCTGCTACATTTTTATCAAGAAAAGACGCTTTCTTATACGGCGTCGGAACGGAGTAACTTATGATTTTATCCTGTCAAAATATAGAAAAATCCTTTGGCACAAAAACTGTTTTATCCCATGTGTCCTTTCATATTAATGAACATGAAAAAACAGCAGTTGTCGGCGCAAACGGAGCCGGAAAATCAACGCTGCTTAAAATCATTATGAATGAGCTTTCTGCCGACAGCGGCGAAACCATCCTTGCAAAAAATGCCGCGGTCGGCTACCTGGCGCAGCATCAGGATTTTACTTCCGAATTTTCTATCTATGAAGAAATGTTAAAAGTGAAAGAGCATATCATTCAATTAGAAGAAAAAATCCATTCGCTTGAAAAAGCCATGAAAGAAGCTCCGGAAGATACCCTCAACGAGCTGATGGAGGAATATAACCGCTGCACACAGGAATTTGAACAGGAAAACGGCTATGCCTGCCGGAGTGAAATTACCGGGGTCTTAAAAGGGCTGGGGTTTACCGAGGAGGACTTCTCCCGCACCGCCGAAACCCTTTCCGGCGGCCAGAAAACGCGCGTCGCGCTTGGACGCCTTTTACTGTCCTCCCCTGACCTGATACTGCTGGACGAGCCGACCAACCATTTAGACATGGAATCAATCGCATGGCTGGAAACTTATCTTTCCAATTATAAAGGCGCCGTCCTGATCGTGGCGCACGACCGCTATTTCCTTGACCATGTAGTTTCTAAAGTAGTGGAATTAGATCACGGCTCTTCTACTGTTTTTGAAGGAAATTACACCGATTACGCAAAGAAAAAAGAACAGCTAAGGAATGCACAGCTAAGACAATATCTCAACCAGCAGCAGGAAATCAAACACCAGCAGGAAGTGATCGCCAAACTTAAGTCTTTCAACCGGGAAAAATCCATCAAACGCGCGGAAAGCCGGGAAAAAATGTTAAATAAAATCGAAGTTTTGGAAAAACCGCAAAATGACCATACCATGTTCATGAAGCTGGAGCCTTCCATTACCAGCGGAAACGACGTCCTAACTGTCCGCAGCCTCTCCAAAGCATTTGACACGAATGAATTATTCCAAAATATTGATTTTGAACTAAAACGCGGGGAACGTGTCGCCATCATCGGCGGGAACGGCACCGGGAAAACCACAATCTTAAAGATCCTAATGGACATGCTTCCTGCCGACAGCGGCGAAATTTTATTCGGCGCAAAGGTCCTTCCTGCCTATTATGACCAGGAACACCAGGTCCTCCATATGGAAAAAACCCTGTTTGACGAAATTCAGGATACCTACCCTGACATGGACAATACCCAGGTGCGCAGCCTCCTTGCTGCCTTTTTATTTACCGGCGACGACGTCTTTAAGCAGATTGGCGATTTAAGCGGCGGCGAACGGGCGCGGGTTTCTCTTGCCAAGCTGATGCGCTCCAAATCAAACCTTCTGATTCTGGACGAGCCGACCAACCATCTGGACATTATGTCACGGGAAATTTTAGAGGATGCCATGAACCGCTATACCGGCACCATTTTGTATGTATCGCATGACCGTTATTTCATCAACCGGACAGCGACCAGGATTTTAAACCTGACAGGGAAAAAACTGTTAAATTACATTGGCAATTACGATTATTACTTAGAAAAAAAAGAAGTCACCGAAGCCGCCGCCTTTGGAACTTCCCTCCCAACGGCAGATTTCAGAACCGCCTTAGCCGAAAAAGGGAATGCAGAAACCGGATATTTACCGCATGGCAATCCTGCCAAAGAAACACAGGATACCATAATCCCGGAACCGAAAACAGACTGGAAACAATATAAAGAAGCCCAGGCTGCCAAAAGGAAGCTGGAAAACCAACTGAAAAAAACAGAAACCGAAATTGAAGAACTGGAATCAGAAAATGAACAAATTGACGAACTTCTCACCAAAGAAGAAATTTATACCAACGTAGAAGAACTTCTGAAACTTAATGAAAGAAAAAAAGCCGTTGAAAAACGGCTGGAAGAATGTATGGAGCTTTGGGAGGAATTGTCAGAAACCGTAAACGGCTTTCAATCATAAGAGATTCGCCAAATTAACAAGCAAGCTTGTCAGCTTGGCTCATTGCCCGCGTAAATAAAAGGAGCTTTTAATTTCTTTTTATATATATTAGAAATTAAAAGCTCTTTTTCTATAAAATATTACATCAAAACTTTGTCTTTTTCATATACTCCATAAACTCCCGGTTGCTTCTTGTCCGTATAAATAAATCAATAATCCGCTCCAGTGCATCATCGGAACGCATCCCATTCAGTACCCTGTGCATCTGCCGGTTGGTTTCCATTTCCTGCGGCGTAAGCAGCAGATCATCCCGCCTTGTGCTGGATTTATGCAAATCAATTGCCGGGAAAATCCTCTTTTCGGAAAGGCTCCTGTCGAGCACAATTTCCATATTTCCGGTTCCCTTAAATTCTTCAAATACGACGTCATCCATACGGCTTCCCGTTTCTACCAACGCTGTCGCAAGAATCGTGAGGCTGCCGCCCTCCCGGATATTCCTTGCCGCTCCAAAGAACTTCTTCGGCATATGCAGCGCTGCCGGATCAAGCCCTCCGGAAAGGGTCCTTCCGCTTGGAGGAACTACTAAATTATATGCACGCGTCAGACGGGTAATGCTGTCCAACAGGATAGTCACATCCTTATGGTGCTCCACAAGCCTTCTGGCACGCTCGATCACCATTTCGGAAACACGCTTATGGTTCTCCGGAAGCTCATCAAAGGTAGAATAAATAACCTCTACATTCTTTCCTTCAATGGATTCCTTAATATCTGTAACCTCTTCCGGACGCTCGTCAATCAAAAGGATAATTAAGTGCATTTCCGGATGGTTTTTCGTAATAGCGCCTGCCACCTGCTTTAACAGTGTCGTCTTTCCTGCCTTTGGAGGAGAGACAATCATACCACGCTGCCCCTTTCCAATCGGAGATACCAGATCCATCATACGGACGCCGACCTTCGCTCCCGGCGTTTCCAAATGAATCCTCTGGTTTGGGAAAATCGGGGTCAGATCTTCAAAACGCTTCCTCTTTAACGCCTCCGACGGATGAAGCCCATTGACCGATTTTAAGTACAAAAGCGCGCTGAACTTCTCATTCTGGCTGATTCTCGTATTCCCTACCACAATATCCCCTGTCTTTAAATTCAGGCGGCGGATCTGCGCCGGGGAAACATAGACGTCATTTTCCCCCGGAAGATAATTATCACAGCGGATAAAGCCATATCCATCCGGCATAACCTCTAAAATACCCTCTTTAGTCTCTCCGCTGTCAAGGGCTTCTAAATCCTGCTGATTCTGCTCCGTATAAGCCGGCCTTTCCTGCTGCTGTCCCTGCCGGTATGCCGGCCTCTGTGCATTTACCACATTCCCTGTCTTTCCGGAAGCCATCTGGTTACGGTTCTGTCCATTTTTAATTTCCGCCCGTCCTCCCTGCTGCGGCTGCGGCTTCCGATAACTCCCTGGGCTCTCCGTACTTCCCTGGGCATGATACGGCTCCGGTCTTTCCTTCAATACAGGCGTATCCGTCCGTTCTGCCTTCTCTGTTTTTTCTGCTTTTTTAGGCCTCTCAGTACTTTCCTTGCTCTCTTTTGCTTCTTTTACCGCAGCAGTACTGCTCTTTTTTTCCGTCTCTTTCAGCTTATCAATAAGCTCCTGCTTTCTAAGAGATGAAATACTCTTAAGACCTGCTTTTTTAGCGATTTCTTTTAATTCCGCCAATGACATTTTTTCATATTCCATACACAACACCAAACTATCCTTTCTTTTGTTTTTTTCACTTTTCCTATCATACAACAAAATCTGCAGCCAATGTTATCAAACAAAAATCTTTCTGCTATGGGAAAACTTTGATATATCTTATTTAGAAATGTCAGAATTAAAAAACTCTACTTAATAATCAAGAATTCCAGATAAACTCTGCTGTCTTTCTGTAAGCTGCCCTATTTCCTATACCATGTCATCTGACAATCGATGATATATTTTCTGATTATATCATAAAATAATCAAGATTGCAACCACAAAACAAAACGAAATGAAATTATAGTAACAGTTCAGCCGCACTATCCATCTTCGTATAAATCCGGCCGCGAAAAAATTTCCCGCGGCCTCTGTTATTTTTTACTAAGAGTGTCTTTCACCGGACGGATTTCTGAAATCATATCCGCATACGCTGCCAGTCTTTCCGGCAGATAGGTGCCTGTCATAACAAGGCGGTAATAATCGTCCCTGATATTAATTAAATCAATGATATCATCCATCGTAACAATGCCGGTATCTACAAGCCCCAGCACTTCGTCCAGCACTAACAGGTCGCATTCTCCTGTTTCCAGCACTTTTTTCGCAAAATGAAAGCCGTTTAGAATATTCTTTTTTTCTTCATTCTGCTTTTCCGGAGATAACTCCGAATAAACCATGTCTTCTTTTTCAAAACGGAACAGCTTAATATCCGGCTCCAGTTTATTTAAAAAACAAAATTCTTCTGCATCCTTCCCTTTTAAAAACTGAATAATAATGACGCGGTAGCCGCGGCTTGCCGCACGGATACACTGCCCGACAGCGGCTGTCGTCTTACCCTTTCCATTTCCATAGTAAATCTGAACCACTTTCTTTTCTTCCATAACAAGTCTTTCTCCCTGTATTTATTTCATAGGAAATTTCTTCGGAATTTCCTATGAGGCCGCTTCCTTCGGAAACGGCTAAGATCCGAACAGATG
>CANREH010000041.1 GCA_947629585.1 uncultured Lachnospiraceae bacterium
TTATTTATCACCCCTAATGGATGATATTATTTTTTATGGAATTTGTCAAATTGTGTTAGTTTCCGAGGAGGTCTACTTTTCCCTGCTCCTGCTCCGGTATGCCTATACCATGATCTGTAACCTGTACACATACAAAGGATTCGTATAAAACAGACTGAATCGTTATTTCTGTATCATTGGGCGAATATTTAATTGCGTTTTCAATAATATTTGTAAAAACTTCCTCTGTCCATTTCGGGTCAGCAAAGACTTTATAATCATTATTTTCAGAATGAATATGAATATTTTTCTTCATTGCGTCTAATTCTACCGACTGGCGGCTTTTTTTAATGATCTTGCCTAATTCAACGATCTCAGGATTGACAGAAAGAATTCCCTGTTCTGCATAGGAGGATTTCAGCAATTCTTTCATAAAAAATTCTAATTTTTCAGCGTTTTTTTCAATTTTATCTGCTAATCGGAATGATGATCCCTCACATTCCTCTTTTAACAATCCTGCATATAAAGTAATATTGGCAAGAGGGCCCCGTATCTGATGACTGATATTAGAGAGCAGGGATTTTATCGTATCACGTTCCTGCTCTGCAGCTTCTTTCTGCCTATTGGAAATTTCAACAATGCGGTTCAGTCTTTCAGAAATAGCCGAATCCAGGGATTCATCATATATCATATCCCATTGTTTTCCGCCCAGTATTTCATCAACTTTATTCAAAAAGCTGTGATACTGAGATAACATTTTATTTCTATACCAGCAGATTACCAGGTCTGAAACAATGATATACATAATACCCATCACTGCAATCATGTGAATCCCCATTTATACACTCTCCCAAACATAACCCTTTCCGTAAACAGTTTTTATATAAACCGGATTAGAAGAATCCTCTTCCAGTTTATCCCTTAACCGTTTTATTCCAACAGAAAGAGCATTATCTTCTACGTATTCCGTTCCCTCCGGCCATACCCATTCCAGCAGCCGTTCCCTTGTTAAAATTCTGTCTGGATTTGAAATCAATAAATACAAAATTCGTTGTTCTGTTTTACTCAATGCTATCGGCGCTCCATTTTTATAAAATTCCATCGTTTCAAACCGAAAAAGAAAAACAGAATTTTTATATTCCTGTTCCTTTGCCGCCGTATTTCTCCTGAGCAGCGTTCTGATTCTGGCTCGAAGAACCATCAAACTAAACGGCTTAGTAATATAATCGTCAGCGCCGCTTTCCAAACCTTTCACGATATCCATTTCCATGCCTTTTGCCGTCAGTAAAGCAATCGGAATCTGTATTTTCTGTTTTAATTCCCGGCAAAATTCTAATCCATTGCCGTCTGGAAGATTGATGTCAAAGATAAGCAAATCAAAAGGATAACATCCAAGAGCTTTTCTTGCTTCTGCTATCGTTTTGCATATCACAAAATTTAATTCATCACTTTGGAAAGACAATTCTATTCCCTCTGCTAAATCTGTATCATCCTCTAAAATCATAACTAATTTATTATTTTTCATCGCCATATATCCTATTACCATAAAGGGCAGCTTTTGCTGTCAAACAAATTTTACAAAAAGCAGCTATTCCAATCAGTGCAGGCAATTAACAAGCCCTATTCCGCTAATAAAATTTTAGCATAGATTCCGAGAAAAGGAAACCCCAAAGTTGACTGCCGTCTGCAGGCGGACAGTTCCGGAAGAAGTCAGGGAAAAGCGGGAATAGATTTCTATATTGACAAAAAGAAAATATCTGTATATAATATTTTATAACAGATTATAAAAAATATCATCAGTTAAGAAAAGGAAAAGAATTATGGCCAAAAAAAACAACTATTTAACAGGAAGCGAAGAGGAATTAATGGAATTGTTCTGGAGCAGAGGGGAGACGATGACAAGCGTTGAAATACTGAAAACTGCCGGAAGCCACTCGTGGAATGACAGCTACCTGCATATCATGCTGCGATCCCTGTTAAAAAAAGGAATGCTTACCGTCTGCGGGACTGTCCAGTACGGAACCCAGTATGCAAGGCAGTTCATCCCCGCCATGACGAAGGAGGAATATATCGCAAAGCTTGTCCTGTCAAGAGATCTGGAGCAGGGCTCTGTTGCCAGGGTCGCGGCTGCCATGATAAGGGAAGTGGACGGAGAGGACAGGGAGGATTTCATACAGCAACTGGAACAGATCATAGGAGAACTAAGAGGGAATACGGAAGGGGAATAAGATGCAGATTAGTGTATTTTCTTTTTTGATGTCTGTCATGTGGGGGAATATACTGGCCGTTCTGATCCATCTGTGCAGGAAAACACATTTTTTTATTTACCGCTATGGAATAACAGGTTTACTGCTGCTATACTTGTTATGCGCGCTGCGGATAGCTGTCCCCATAGAGTTCAAGGACATCAAGGCCGTGGCTTTGAAGGGAGCAGTCAGCGCTTTTTACCACTGTGTATATATTGAAAAAATCGGAACATCCCCTGTGTCCGTCGTGGGGGTGCTGTCCCTGGTGTGGGCTTTTGTGGCTTTTGTCCTGCTGCTCCGGTTTGGCATCCAGTATGGCAGGGCGGCAAGAAGAGTCCGGTCTTTTCCCATACGGGAAGATGCGCAGTGCAGGAAAGCGCTTGGGCAGGTGCGCCATGGCAGGAGGCAGGTGGAAATCCATGTCCGGTGCAGCGGGGAAGTAACCATTCCAGCCAGCATAGGCATCTTCCAAAAGTCCATTGTCCTGCCGGAGGAAGATTACCCGGACGAGGAACTATATTACATCCTGCTGCATGAATACACCCATTTTTTAAACCGGGATTTGCCCATAAAGATGTTCCTGCATATTCTGTGCTGCATATTCTGGTGGAACCCGGCAATGTATCTTATCAGAAAAGATTTAGGGCAGCTCTTGGAGATCCGGTGTGACCAGTGCGTGACCGGGCAGATGGATCCGGAGAAAAGGGCGGGCTATCTGTCTGCCATTGTTTCCGTCCTGAAAAAGGCGGGCATAAAGAAACAGCACCATCTCACAGCCCCGCTGGCCTTCCAGGATTCGAGGGAGGAAATACTGGAACGGTTCCGGATCGTGTCGGAGGACCCGCCGCAGGAAAAAAACAGAGCCGGGAAAGCTGTCCGTCTCCTCCTGTGTTCCGCCGCTATCCTGCTTTCCTATGCTGTTGTTATCTATCCGTATTACGATACCCCGATAGAGGAAATTGAGACAGAGCCGGGAGTAAAGGAACTAAGGCCTGACAATGCTTATATTGTAAAGGACAAAAATGGGACGTATACGCTCATCATGCCGGGCGTGGCAAGCCAAGTAATTGACGGGGAAGCCGCTGCCAGGATGGAGACAGATGGGTTTGAAATTGTAGAGGAGAAATGATCGTTATGAAAAAAATCATCAAAGCATATCTGCTTCTTTTTCTTTTCCTCAGCCTGACGGCGTGTTCCATTCAGGAAAAGAAAAAGGAATCAGGGGCGGGTACAGAAAAAGCGTCTTCGGTTATGGAAACCGAGAATCCGGCCTACTATCTTTCTTCTTCCGGAACAGGGATAACGGCATATTTTATCCTGGGATTATGCCAAAAGGCCGACCGTGTTTTCGTGCTTGCAGAGGACGGGAAGAAAACATTCCTGATCCAGTGTAAGGAGGATGGGACAGATCCGGTCCGTACCGTCCTTCCTTTGGAAAAAAAGGAAGAAACCGGATGTATGGAGGGAAATGGCAGGGATTTGTATCTGCTGGTTTATGCAGAGAAAAAGCAAACAACGGAATATTATCTGAAAAAGATAGACAGTGACGGCTCAATTATCGACAGCCATAAATTAAAGCTGAAAAATTCCGAAAAGGAGGATCTTTTTTTCAGCGGCGATACCGCTGTTATCAATGAAGACGGCTCCTTATATACTATTTCCGGAGACAGCATGGGGATTTTGTTTTTTGATCCGGAAGGAAACGAAAGAAAGCGGATCAGCAGCAATTTCAGAATTACTTCTCTGTTAAAAACAGAAAATGACACGGTTTATGCCTATGGAGAAGGGGAAACGGCAAAGGAATTTAAAAAATTAAATGAGGAAACTGGCAGGCTTGAAAGCGCTGTAAGTCTGGAAGGGTATAATATTTTAAATGAAAAAGTCTGTGCCGGAGAAGGGAATACCATTTATATAGCCAGCCAGAATAATGTATATTCTTTTGATCTGGAAAGCGGCAGCCTGTCGCCTTTATTTAGCTGGATCGGCGGTGGAATCGACGGCGCGGATATCCAGGATTTTCTCCTGCTAAATGACGACTCTATTTTCGCCCTTGCCATCCCATTTGGGGAAACTGCGGAAATAACCACGGTAACAGCCAAAAAATCCGACAGCTCACCGCAGGACACAGACAAAAAAGTGCTGACACTGGCTTCTTTTACCATGCTCTCCGGCCTGAAAGAGGCTGTTTTATCCTTTAACCAGAAAAGCAGCCAATATCAAATCCAGCTCAGGGAATATTCGGAGTATGCCGATCCTTACACAAAGATGAATTTAGACATTGTCTCAGGGAAAATACCGGATATCATTGTCTTAAACGGAATTCCTGCCGATCGCTACGTAAAGCTTGGGATTTTAACCGATCTATACCCGTGGATGGATTCCGATAAAGAAATCAGCAGGGACGATTTCGTTGATTCCATTCTGTCTGCCGCCGAACAGGACGGGAAACTATATTATTTTTCACCATATTTTCAAATCGCAGAATGCCTTGCCATTGGAAAATCCAGTCTGGGAGCTTCCGAGGGGCTTACAATCGAGGATCTGGAAACGCTGTATGGGCAAATACCGGAGAATGGGATGCTTACCACGCTCCCAAGACAGGATTTCCTTTCCAATATGATATCTTATCAGATAGGGGATTATATAGATGAGGAAGATAACAAAGCCGATTTTACCAGTGAATACTTTATTAAAGTGCTCAATTTTGCAAAAAAACTAAAAGACAGCAGTGAAATTAGCAGCCTCTCCATCGATCCCAACAGGGAAATTATGGAAGGAAGGATGACAGCTTACTGCTATCCGGTCAATCTTTTGAAAATTTTCGTATTAAATACGCTTTTTCATGACAAGGGAGGATATGAAGTCTTTAATTATCCGGCGAAGGAAAGAACTGACAGCTTGACTGCCGAATTTGCCGATACTGTCCTGGCAATCTCTGAGGCGTGCAAATATAAAGAAGGCGCATGGGAATTTGTGAGGGAATTTTTTACTTATGATTATGGGGCAGAGTCTGCATCCTTTTCCATGTGGTCATTTCCGTCGCGCAAGGACGTGCTGGAAAAAATACTGAAAAGGGCTATGGCAGAAAAAGCTTACACGGATGAAGACGGCATGGAGATAACGCCGATACAAAAAACTTATGGGTATGACAGCTTTCCGATTTCGTTAAAGCCGCTGACCAAAGAAGATGTTTCCTCCGTGCGTTCGCTGATTGGCAGGATTAAAAAAATGAGCCATACCTCTGACGACAGGCAGGAACAGGTTCTCTCTATTGTAAGGGAAGAAGCCGAAGCCTTTTTTGCAGGAGACAAAACAGCGGAAGAAACGGCGAAAATTATCCAAAACAGGGTACAGTTATATTTAAACGAAACTGCCGCTCCCTGACCTCCCTTAAAAACTTTAACTCCATCCTCCCATATATATCGTTATCTCTTTTTTCTAATTTTTTCATTCTATAAGCGAAACTGAATTTTTTATAACATGAAATCAGGCTTTTGGAAATATGCCCAAAAGCCTAATGTTAAAATTCTTTTTTCCAATATTAAGTTTTAACTGATTTCATAAAAATTTCTCATCATAAAAAAACGCCTCTATCACAGATAATTTTTTGAAAAATTCTGTTAATTAATATTAACTATAAGGTGCCTTATGCCGATACACATTATAGCAGATCCGGAATATAAGGCCTAATCATTTTCATTTATAAAGAAAGGAGATTATAGCTATGAGCCAATATTATTCAGATTTATTTCAAAGCATTTCAGGAAGTTCTGGAAATACCAGTTGGTTTGCAGAGTGGAACAACATTAAGAGCGGCAGTTACTATAAGGCTGCGAAAGCCTATGTTGATAAAATAAATAGTTCAAATACAACCAATGCCACCTCGTCCAGAACGTCCAAGACGGGTAATGTCCTCGATCAAATCCTTGCGGAGAAAAGAAACTCAACTGTTTCAAAACAGACACAGACGGCTAATTCTAACTTAACATCAAATATGACCAGTCTGGCAGGTTCTGTTGCAACTTTGCAGAAAGATGATACCTATACAGCTTCAAATGGCACAAGCGCAGAAGATAAAGTTGTTTCTGCAATGAAAGATTTTGTATCCCAGTATAACAATGTTGTGGCTACAGCAAAGAAATCCACGCTGGCAAGCCAAACATCACATATCGCTGCTATCATGAAAACCTCTGAGTCAAATTCCGGAAAACTTGCTGAAATCGGCATCACCGTTAACCGGGATGGAACTCTTCAGCTAAATGAAGACAGATTAAAATCAGCCGATCTTTCCAAGGTCAAGGATCTGTTTTCCAAAGATAATGTTACAAGCTATGGTTCTACAGTGATGTCCCGTCTTACGTTTGTACCGGTTTCTTCCAGTGCAGAAAAAAACACCGCCAAAGACGATGCAAAAGAAGACACCGCGGCAGCTTCCAGCGCCGCATTCCTTGAAACAGACAGCAATGCGCTTGCGTCTAACTCCCTATATGGAAAAATTAAAGGCACAGACGGCACCTATCAATACAATATTGAAAAGATTCTTTCTACTGCAAACAGCTTTGTCAAGAATTATAACAATATGTTTGATGCTGCAAAATCCAGTACCAATTCCGGCGTGACTTCAAATTTAGCTCAAATCAAGGATAAAACAGCGCAAAATAAAACTATGCTTGAACAGTTTGGATTCAAAGTAGATGAAAAAGGCAAAATGACACTGGATGAGGACGTATTTAAGAAAGCAGATATGTCCAAAGTACAGGACTTCTTTAAAAACTATGGTTCTTCTATTGCAACGAATGCATCACTTGTAGATTATTATATGACTACACAGGCTAATACCGCCAGTGGTTACACATCAGATGGAACATATAATGTCGATGGAAGCACCCGTTTTAACGATATCGTATAGTTATTTTCAGTAAGATAGCAGGAAGGAAGTATGTACCTTAATTTTCTGCAGACAATTGAAAAATAAAAATTTCTGTGCTGTCCGGTCTGTACCGGGCAGCATTTTTCATATACCATCATACTTAAACGAAACTGCCTCTCCCTGATTTTAATTCAGCGCTCACCTTCGGCCGCCACCAAATATGCGCATAATCTCTTGACATTTTATAAAGAATAATATCATATGCAATACATAGTTTTTAAAACTACATAACATGGCTTTTATTCATAATAGTGCCGGGCATGCCCGGCATGGAAGTTTTCTATGAAAATAACCATTCGTGAACCGGAAAGCGCAATAACCCATTTTATTGCTCTGATGCTTGCGATGTCTGCAGCCATGTCGTTACTTGCCAAAGCAGGGCTGTCGGGAAATATCGTAACTGTCTGCGCCATGATGGTTTTCATGGACAGCATGGCGTTTCTTTACAGCGCAAGCATGCTTTACCATGCCACCAATGTGAAGCAAATAACTGTTAAAAATATTCCGGCGGCCTGGCCACATGATGATTTATATCCTAATTGCAGGCTCCTACACGCCGGTATGCCTGCTGGTTTTAGATAAAGAATCAGGATATTCCCTTCTGCCGGTTGTCTGGAGTATTGCCGCATAAAATAAAAATTTTTATTGAGATTCCCTTTTGTTTTTATTATAATAATCATGATGATAATAATGAAAGGAAGGGCTGCTTATGCGTTACCTGTTAGAAAATGAAACTTTATCCATCACAATAGATTCCTTCGGTGCGGAGATCAAATCTGTTAAGAGGAACTCTGACAAAAGAGAATACTTATGGCATGGGGATAAGAAATACTGGGGACGTACTTCCCCGGTTCTATTCCCGTTTGTGGGAAGCGTCAATAATAAGGAATACCGCTATGGCGGAAAGACCTATCCTATGGGACAGCATGGGTTTGCAAGGGATATGGAATTTACCTGTGAAAAACAGAAGGAAAATGAAATCTGGTTTTTACTGGCTTCCACTGCGGAAACATATGAGAAATATCCGTTTGCATTTAAGCTCCATATTGGATATCAGCTTTCAGAGAATGAAATCACCGTTCTCTGGAAAGTAGAAAATACGGATACGAAAGAGATGTATTTTTCTATCGGCGCACACCCTGCTTTCCTCTGCCCGATCAACGGAGAAAACAGCAAAACCGGCTATGGGATCAAGTTCGGCGGCCTTAGCGCAGAGCTTCATCATCACGGCAACACGCCGGAAGGCATGGCAGTCATGGAAGATGAAATCCTTCCTCTTTCCGACGGAGTGGCAAATATAACAGAAGGCTTTTTTGACCGCTGCACTTATATGATAGAAGGAAAACAGACCGGGGAAGTATCGCTGTTAACTCCGGAAGGGGCCGAATATATAACTGTATCGTTTGACGCTCCGTTATTTGCCCTTTGGTCGCCGGAAGGCAAAAATGCCCCGTTTGTCTGCATTGAGCCGTGGTACGGGCGCTGCGATGCATTAGGATTTAACGGAAATCTGGAAGAACGGGATTATGAAAACAAACTTGCCGCCGGAGAGGAATTTCAGGCAAAGTATAAGATACGGTTTTCCTGATTTTTTCAAGCGGGCCATAAGTATCCCAAAGGGGTATTTAGCCTTTGCTGGAATCTGATAAAAGATGAGCAATTAACCAGCGAAGAAAAAGAACTGTTTATATCAATTGATAACTGGTTCAAAGCTCATCTTCCCGAACCAGAACTCTGTAAAAGCCATGAAAAGGTTATTACATTTTTTAAATGTGAAAGTACCTTGGAAATGCTTAAGAAATTAAAGCCTGCTATTGCGCTTTTAGATAAATATCAAAAGCCTTATGATGTGGTTTATACAAACTTTGTGGGAACCATCGTTTATGAAGATGACTGGCAGATTGCTGTCCGGGTTGAGAATGGGAAAATGGCTTATGCGCAAAAAACAGGGAAACCGTAAATATACCGTTCCCTGTTTTTTGAAAGACATCCTATAAACCCTATTCGATCACCATACGCACCCCGCCGTACATACCGGCGTTATTGCCAAGTTTTGCAAGGCGGAACTCGGTTTCGCGCGACGCATGGAACGCATATTTCCGATAATGCTTCCGAATACTGTCAATCAGTATTTTCCCGGCTCTGGACATACCGCCCCCTATGACAAATATCTCCGGGTTTACAACACAGGCGATGGAGGCCAGCCCTTTTCCAAGCAGCCTTCCGGCTTCATTCACCATCTTTAATCCTACGGCATCCCCGTCTTTTGCGGCGTCAAAGATTTCTTTTGCCGTAATGGTTTCCATCCTTCCAAGCACTGTCTGTTCTTCCGGGTTTTCTGCAAGATATTTTTTGGTAATGCGGACAACTCCATTGGCAGAAGCATACTGCTCCAGACAGCCGCATTTCCCGCACCCACAGCGCTCTGTTTCATCATCTTTCACAGGAAGATGCCCGATTTCCCCGGCAGCTCCGTTGGCGCCCGGCAGAATATGGGAATTAACAATAACGCCTCCGCCGACCCCGGTTCCCAGCGTCACCATGACAATATCCCGATACCCTCTGCCGCCGCCCTGCCACATCTCGCCAAGCGCCGCTACATTGGCATCATTCCCGGCTTTCACTTTCAAACCTCCCGCAAGCGCACTGAGGCGGCGCTCCACGTTAAAAACATCCCATCCCAAATTGACGCATTTTAAAACGGTCCCCTGGCTGACCGGCCCCGGAACCCCCAGGCCGATGCCTTCCACATCCAATAAGGAAATTTCCTTTTCTTTCCGTTTGATTTCAACCGCTTCCGCAATATCCCCCAGGATATACTGCCCATCGTTTTCCGTTCTGGTAGGAATTTCCCATGTATCCAGAAGTTTCCCCGCTGTTTCAAACAGCCCGATTTTCACCGTGGTTCCTCCGATATCAATACCAAACGCATATCTTTTCATTTTCATCCCTCAAATCTAATGGACTTTCCGGTGCGGGCGGATTCACGGATCGCCTCCATGAGCGCAAGCACACGCCTTGTTTCCGGAATTTTAATCATAAACTCCTCTTTGCCAAAATACGCCCTCTTATAATTTTCAAAATAATCCTCATGGCGTGTAGTTACTTTCGGGATCTCCTCCGTCAGTATCGTTCCCTCGGAAGGAGGTCCGAAGGAGCGTGTCGGCCCGGCTGACGTCATTGTGCGTTTTCCCCCTACATTGGTCAAAAGATGGGAAGTGCGCACAATCTTTCCCTGCGGCTCAAAGCCGTCAATATAGGCGCTGCCTTTATTCCCGCCGATAAACCAGTGGCGCTCAAACCATTTGTCATGCATTTTATCCGCCAGATAATAAGTCCCCAACTCCACTTCCGCCATAATGCTATTCTCAAACTTCATCAGAATTTTAAAATAATCGTCGACCTCAAAATTAATGACATTGCGCATATCGGCATAAAGAGAGACAATTTTTGCGCCCTGCATCATCCACAATACCTGATCGAGCAGGTGAACGCCCCAGTCAAACAGCATTCCGCCGCCTTCTGCGATATACACGTGCCAGTCGTGCATATTTCCATTAAATCCATAGAGGCTGCTCTTGATCGTATAAACATCCCCCAGCGTCCTGCTGTCATAAATTTCCTTTGCCGTCCTGAAATCCTGATCCAGGCGGCGCTGGTGATGCACTGTAAATTTCACGCCGCACTCATCGACTACTTTCATCATGTCATCCAGTTCTTCCACGTTCATGGCAACCGGTTTTTCGCAGATAATATCTTTCCCCGCCCGCGCCGCCTGAATCACCAGATCATGGTGCTGGTTGTTATTTGCCGCAATCAGCACTACCTTAACTTCCGGATCATGAATCAGCTCCTCATTGGAAGAATATCTTTTAAGCCCCGGCTGTACATCCAAAAGCTGATCCGCGTCAATGTCGGAAAACCCAACCAGCCGGATTCCCTCCATCGGCATCAGCATTTTTTCATGCTCATGCCCCATAAATCCATGTCCGATCACGCCAATCCTAATATCTTCCATAAAACACACTTCCCCTTTACATTGATCAAATGACAAAATTCCTCAGATATTTCGCGCTTAAAATAACCGCTTTCTTTGCGTCGTCCAGGCTTTTTTCAAAAGCCTTATCTTCCACTTCAATACAGGTATAGCCCTGATAACCGATATCTGTCAGCGCGGACACATACTTTCCCCAGTCCACGTCGCCAAGCCCCGGCAGTTTCGGCGACATATACTCAAGCGGCGTCGCCATCACTCCCACATCTGCCAGTTTGTCCTGATATACCTTGATATCCTTATAATGTACATGGAAAATCTTATCCTTAAACTCATAAAGCGGCTTGATGTAGTCAATCTGCTGCCATACAAAATGGGACGGATCATAGTTGATCCCAAAGTTCGGGCTGTCTATAATCGCAAAAATTTTCCTCCAGTTCGCCGGCGTCGTCATAATATTCTGCCCTCCCGGCCACTCATCCTCGGTAAACAGCATCGGGCAGTTTTCAATGCCAATCTTAACGCCTTTTTCCTCTGCATATTTCACAATCGGCGGCCATACCTCTTTTACAAGCTCCAGATTTTCCGTGACAGTCCTGTTTGGATCGCGTCCTACAAATGTCGTGATCATATTGACATCCAGCATTGCCGAGGCGTCAATTAACTTATAAATATGGTCAATATAAGATTTTCTCTTTGCAAGATCCGGATCAAGCGTATTTGGATAATAGGCAAGGGAAGAAATCTCCACGCCTTTCTTTGCGCAGTAATCTTTAATCTCAGCGGCTTTCTCTGCATTCAGGTTTGCCACGTCAATATGGCTGACTCCCGCATACCTTCTCTGCGCGCCGCCCTGCGGCCAGCACGCCACTTCCAGACATTCCAAATGGTTTTCCGCCGCAAAATCAACGACTTCTTCCAATGTCATGCCGTCACATATCGCCGTAATAAATCCTAATTTCATGTTCCGTTTCCTCCTCTCAATTCTGTTCTGCATAGCCAAGATACGGCTCTTTCCATTCTTTCAGATTCGGGATCTGCCCCGGGCCGACCGCTTTAGTCTTAATCTCCGTGGAATGTTCTAACTTCCCGTCCCAGCGAAGGCGGGAACGTTTCTTCTGTGCCTCGCTGAAAGAAACGGAAATCTTCCCGTCTTTTATGCCCAGTTCCCCTTCGATCCCGCAGACCGGACATTCTACCCCGGTACGGTCTTTTGACACCGTCAGCATATCACAGTGGCAGACCGGGCAGACGCCTTCCTCATCGCCCCGCCATTTCGTGCGTTCTTCTTCCGTCTCTGCGGCGAGGGCCCCGGCAATATTCTGCCCCATCTTCTTCATGCGATCCATCTGCGGCTCATTTCCAAGCACGTGCTCATGCGCCATTGCCCCATGGTATTCATGCATATCCACAACATCAATTCCCATAGACATCGTAAACTCATACATGGTAGGCAGCATAAACACCAGCCAGTTCTTTGTCATTGCCCCGCCGACCGATATCAGGGCGCCGACACGTTTTTTAAAGCTTCTCTTATCCGGAAGCTGGGACGGATCTTTGCCCGCTGCCAGCCCTTCCTCATAAGCCGCCTTACGGAAAGTAATATCATGGGAAGGCCCAATGCGGTCACAGACCGTCTTGAACCGTCCGGTAGGGCTCAGCACATACGTCGGAGATCCTACGATTACAGCGTCACATTCCATCAGCGCCTCGTCTAAAATATAAAAATCATCTTTTACAGGGCATCCGCCCTTCCCGCGCCCGGTTGTCATCCCTACCACACAGGAAATACAGCCAGTACACGGCTTAATGTCCATATCGTCTACCCGTAAAAACTTTACTTCACATCCCGCTTTTTCACATTCCATCAATGCGGTCTTTACCATCACTTCGGTATTGCCCATTTTCCGTCCAAAAGACAGCCCTAATACTTTCTTTTTCTCCATGCCAAACTCCTTTCACCGGACGCAGATGCGCCCGGCACCCTGAAAAGACTGATTTATGCAATTTCAATTTCCCGCTCTTTGATTCCCTCTAACGGAACCGGGATATATGCGGTCCTGGTCGCAACGGTTAATTTCACTTTATGAGTTCCTTTGCTTAACCCGCCGTCTTTTAACACCCGGATATATAACGGCTCGCCATATTCCCATTTATAATCCACTACCGTTTCCGCTTCTTTCTGCGTGAACCAGTCAACCCTGTCAATAGAGATGCGGATATCTTCCGTCGGAACCTCTGCCCCGTCAGCGGCAACCTTTACATACTCAATCATCGACATCGGGATTCCACGGTAATACGTAATGTTCGTCTGCATTTCATAGCCGATGACCGCGCCGTTTTCCTCTACATTGACACAGGTATTTTCAATAAAAACATTATTGTCAAACATCTCTTGGCCTCCTATCCCTGAATCTCTTTTAAGCATTTCTGAATATATGCCTGATTTGCCGCAACCTGCTCTTTCTCCACAAACGGCTTCCCCGGCAGCGTAAAGCGGTTGCCTTCATATTCCGTCGCAACATACCCGTCATAATTATGCTCATGGAGATACGTAAGCAGCGCCTTATAATCCATGGAATATTCCGGCCCTTCCGGCGTCATCTCAAACAGCTTTAAATGGAAATGCTTAATAAACGGCATATATTCATCCAGCACGCTGAAATCATAATTTTCATATCCGTCGCACAGCGGCACGAACATCCTGTCATGCTCCGACTGGATCGCGGCCTCTAATTCAGCCGGATACTGATAATCATTTTTTACCAGGACCGCATGGAGATCCGTGCCCTGCTCGAACAGCGTGTCAATATAATCAAACACCTGCCTGCTGGTCCCGTTTAAAGTTTCATACTCCCGTACCACGCGCGGGAACTTCCGGCAGAAAATCCCGGTGTCAATAACCA
Organism: uncultured Lachnospiraceae bacterium; assembly: GCA_947629585.1. GTDB lineage: Bacteria > Bacillota > Clostridia > Lachnospirales > Lachnospiraceae > MGBC100174. Next base: position 14,056 of record CANREH010000041.1, read on the forward strand.
GCCCGACATATGGGGAATTTAACCGTTTCATCTCTGCGATAAACGCCTTTGTTTCCGGAATGTCGAATGCCATGCCCGCATGGACTTCCAGCGCGATTGCCACATCATATTTTTCACAGTACGGAAGCAGCGGCTCGCATACCCAGTACGGCACCATGGACACCAGACGGATTAAATGGATGCCCAGCCTGCTTGCCTGCTTAATTTCTTTTATCAGCAGATCAATGCTTTCCCTGTGCGTCAATGTCCTGTTTTTATAAAGATTGGTATTTAAAAATACGTCCGCAATCACCGGTTTTAACCCTGTTTCTTCCAGAAGCCCCTTCCATTCCTTCAGCGTCTCCTCGGAAATATCCGGAGAACCTTTTAACATCTGATCCGGAAGAATTTCAATCCCTTCCGCGCCATGCTCTTTTACAAACTGCATAATCTCTTTTAAGGTCATGCTCTTTGTAAGGTACTCATTTTGTAAACTGTAAAGGCTTACACACGGTTTAATCCTTGACATCTGCTTTCCTCCTTCAATTCAGCTTAATCTCTTTTCCTTCTCTTGCAGACTGGTAAATAGTATCCAGGATCTGCGTTACCACAAATGCCTGCTCCGGTTTCACAAGCGGCTCCCTGTCATTTAAGATCGCCTCTAACCACTGTTTGCATTCTTTTACTTCCGGCGTGCCGCCAGAGCTTCCCTCAAAGAATGCAATCGAGCCCGCATCGGAAATATGCTCCTCTGTCAGTATCCCTGCCGTCGTTTCATTAAAGACAAGATCATAGCCTTCCTGGCTCATGCCGCCGATCATCTCAGCGCCCGCTTTCGTCCCGCAGAGCGTAGTCGCAGCCTCTCTGGAATCTTTTACATTTAACGCCCATGCCGATTCTAAGAAGATCGTCGCCCCGTTTTCCATCTTAATATACCCGAATGCGGAATCCTCCACCTCATAAGTATCCGTATCCCACGGCCCGAACATATTCCCCTCGGCTGCCTCCGGCAGATGCCCCAATTTCTCAAATACCGAGCCGGTAACGGTCGCCGGTTTGTAGTTATCCATGCACCAGAGCGTGATGTCAAGCGCATGTGTCCCAATATCAATTAACGGCCCGCCGCCCTGTTTTGATTTATCCGGGAATACGCCCCAGGTCGGAACGGCCCTTCTGCGGACTGCATGAGCCTTCGCAAAATAGATCTCGCCTAATTTTCCTTCCTCGCACGCGCGCTTCAATGCCTGCGCGTCGGTACGAAAGCGGTTCTGATATCCGATCGTGAATTTCTTCCCGGACTTCTTCCACGCATCCATCATCTTCTGCGCATCTTCCGTAGTCGCCGCCATCGGCTTTTCACAAAGGACGTGCTTTCCTGCCTCAAACGCCGCCACCGTAATCGGGCAGTGCGCCACATTCGGCGTACAGACATGAACCACGTCAATTTCCGGATCTTTTAACAGCTCCTTATAATCCTCATAAACCTTCGCGTCTTTTGTCCCGAACTCCTCCGCCGCTTTTTTGGCCCTCTCCAGAATAATATCGCAGAAAGCTGCGATCTCGCATTTATCCGCCTGAGATTTTAACGCCGGGAAATGTTTCTGATTTGCAATTCCTCCGCAGCCGATGACTGCCACCTGTAATTTTTCGTTCTTCATATTGTCTGCCTCCTTAAAAAAATTTATTGATTTTTCTGTTTTAATTTTTCCCTGATATCATCCGCATCCCTGTCGCTCATATTCCATAACAGGCAGCACGCCGCCCCAATCACAAACAGGATTGCCGGGATCAGGTTAACTACAATATTGATGCCTTTTAACGCTTCCGGCGTCTGCTGCGCGTTTGGCACATAACCGAATGCGCTCAGTAACAATACCCCTGCCGCAGCGCCGACCGCATTGCCAAATTTGGTTGCAAGGCCATAAGTCGCATAGGCCGTACCGTCTGTCCGGATGCCCGTTTCCAGTTCCATGTAGTCCACAGAGTCGGCAACCATGGAAAGCGTCATCGGGAACCCCACATTGAACAGGCCGAAAATCCAGCAGCCTGCCAGCACCATTGTCATATTGTCAAACGGCGCAAGGAACATAATAAACAGCCCGATTCCCTGAACCAGCATGGAAATCATCAGTACATTCCTTTTTCCGATTCTCTTTGCAAAAAACGGCACGAACAGGGAGCCGATAATTCCCCCGATGGAAGGGATTGTCATAATCGTCGCAATCATGGTAAACGATCCCAGGCAATAGATGACATAATAAGTAGTTACCGCAATCCTCCCCATAAACGCCGTCATCTGAATTGCCATAATTAAAGTGACAATCATTAAATATTTATTCCTTACAAGATTCCCTATCGTATCTTTTAAGCTGAATCCTTCCGCCTTCCCAATCGGCTTCACATTTTCTTTTGCCGTAAAGAATACAATTAAAAATAACGGGATTGAAATAATGCCGTAAACTGCCGCCGCCATCATATAGCCATGCCCATTTGCAACCTCCGCCCCGTCTCCTGAAAATTTCAGCATCAGGCCCGCAGAGCACGCATTGACAATTACCATGCCGATATTCATGCCGATATTTCTGGAAGTGTTAATTGCATTCCTCTGGTTCGCATCCTCCGTCATAACTCCTGAGAGCGCCGCATAAGGGATATTCGTCAGTGTGTAAATCATGCCCGCAATAATATAAGTCACCGCCGCCCAGATAACGCCCGCAGCATTTCCCCCTCCAAACGGATTTGTAAACGTCAGCACGCCGAAGATTGCCAAAAACGGGCATCCGAAAGCGATATACGGACGGAAACGCCCAAACCGGGTACGGGTGCGCTCTGCAAAGGCTCCCATCATCGGGTCATTGACTGCATCCCAAATCCTTGCTATCAGCATAATGGCAGAAACGGCGATAGGCGCAAGCCCGACAATGTCCGTGTAAAAAACGCTCAGGTAAGATCCTACGAATGTCCAGACAAACTGCGACGCCAGATCACCGAAACCATAACAGATCACCGCGGCTTTTGATGCCATTTTTTTATTTTCCATTCTTTTGCTCCTTTCTCATCGTTTTTCCCTGCGCTTAACCGGTCCGCCAGAGATTGGAAAACGTTTTCCTGATGTTTTTTACTATACTCTTTTTCCATGGAAACCGCTTTTTTATCATTCCTTGATCTTTGTTTTTTATTGCAGAAAAACAAAGAAAAAAAGGCGCACTGCAACCATTTACTGAAATTGTTGCAGTGCGCCTTTATTTTTTTACGCCTTAATCCTCATAAATATGGAACAGTGAGATTTCATGGGGCAAAAGCGTTTTCTTTATGGAAAGCGTTCCGTTTTTTACCTCCCGGCGTTCCCTGCTCATGCATGGGAAACAGCTTTCCCTGACATATTTTACGTCAGCCCCCGTCATCTGATGATCGTACTGGAACTTCTTCCACTCATCCAAAAAGCTCCCATTTTCCTCATTAATCGTCCTGCAGGTAATGATATAAGTTACCGATTCCGGCATATTTTCCAATACAATCTCTAAATCCAGCGGATCTTTATTTTCAAAAAGCTCTTTTAAGTGATCCGGGGAATCCATGCTTTCCTCGTCCAGAAAATAATTGCAGCCATAGCTTTTAAAATTAAAACAGACGATGTAATAATTCTGCCCTTTCTGCGTGATAATGCAATGTTCGTTCTTTGCAATAAGCTTATCACCCAGATCATTTAAAAACTGAAAAGCAAAAAAGACCGGCTTGCGTACCGTGTCCTTGGTCAGAAAACCGTTTCCGCCATTAGCAAGCCCCCTCGTATCATAATAACTGCTTACCCAGTCCGATCCTGTCCACGGGCAGATTAAATCCACTTCATCCCATATTTCCTCAATCTTTCTTGCCGCATAGGCCGCCCGGAAGCAGCTGTCATTCAAATAATTCCTGTTTGAAACGGTATTGTTCCACTCGGTAACATATAATTTACAGCCGCCAAGCCCGGTTCTCTCCATAACTTCCTTAATCATCCTGACCTGCTCTATCTCAAAATTTTCCCTGGTAACGCGGTAATATTTCATCACCCCGCCCTCATCATGGTTTTCATAAGGGAACAGGATAAAAGACACAAAATCGGGCAAGATGCCCTTTTTCACGCAGCCTGAAAAAAAGCGTTCCAAATGGGCGGTTTTGGAATTAAAAATAATGCCGGGCGCGCCGACCTTTGCCTCCGGGCATTCCTCTTTTAAAAAGGCATACACATCCTGATAAACCTCCAGGGCGTCATAATTCTCATCCCGGTAATACTGATTTTCGGAAATATGGTTCACATCATGGGAAACCTCAAAAATCCATTTACCGACCTCCTCTTTCCCATAACGCTTCAAAACATGGCGCACAAAATCCTGAAACATCGCAAGCCACGCCTCGCGCGACTGAAACTCTACATACTCGCCGCCATAAAAGACCGGCTTATTCTCCGACTCAATCACGGTATCCGGCCGTTTCCCGAAATCCAGGAAAGGATGCAGGTGGTTCTGCACTAAAAAATCCAACACCCCGTCCAAGATATCATAATGGTAATTCCCGATATGCTCCCCGTCGGTAAGCATCAGCCTCTTAGAAAAAATACTCCACAGGCGCACATACTGAAATCCCAGATGTTTTGCCAGATACAGCGTATGGTACTGGACATTGGCAAGCGTCAAACTGTACATCGATCCTATATTAATCACCCGGTTCCAGTTTTTTTCATAGGAAACAGACCGGCTTACATCCCCATGCACGACGGCATCCTGTCCCCACGGCCGGAACACAGGCGAAAACGCTGTCTTCCTCTCTTTTAATTCCTCGCGAAGCTCTTTCAGCAGCGCATCTTTTTTCTCCCGCCGCTCTTTTACATCCTGCTGTTTATTTTTTCTGTAATCCGAAGGGGTCATCCCGTACAATTCCCGAAATACTTTATTAAATAGCGGCTGGCTGGAAAACCCGCAGTCCATCGCCAGCTTTGTCATGCTCTTTTCCGTATAAAGCAGATCATGGACGGCATAACGGCATTTTAACTGATTGACATAATCAGAAAAATAAATCCCTGTCTGTTTCCTGAAAAAACGGGAAAGCGTCGATGTCGATAAAAACAGGGAATCCGCCAGCTCAGAAAGGCTTATGCCAGTCTGATAATTTTCATTCACATACCGGAAAATCTGCTGCAGGCGCATATCGTCCTCATTTTCCTGCATCTCAGCAAAATTATCCGATATCCCGTATTGCTCAATCAGGCAGTCTAACAGCCGGAACAGTAAGCTTGTCAGCAGGCACTCCGTTTTATGCGACTGCCGGATATACTGATAAACCAGCTCATGGAAAATCTCCCTGATTTCCTCATAAGAATGCTGCATATCCGCCACGCTGTTACAGATAAAAATACTGTTTCCGTTTCCCGTCATCTCCGCCGCCAGCATATACGGAAATCTTACCATACAGATCAGCGCGCCCTCTGCGCTTTCCACATAATGCATTACTCCGGAATTGATTAAAAACACATCCTCTTTCTCCATCTGGCAGGACAAATCTTTCAGCGTTACCTGCGCTTCCCCCTCCACGACAAACAAAACTTCTATTTCAGGGTGAAAATGCCGTTTCTCCCTGACCTCCCTTAAAAGCTCTAACTCCATCCTCCCATACATATCGTTATCTCCTTTTTCTAATTTTTTCATTCTATAAGCGAAAGCGGATTTTATTATAACATGAAATCAGGCTTTTGGAAATATGTCCAAAAGCCTAATATTAAAATTCTTTTTTTCCAATATCAAATTTCTCATTTTTCTAAAAATTTTTATTTTTTAAGATTTCCTGTTTCCCAAAAATCCAAGCCCCGCCCCTACAATTCCTCCGAGAATATGGGTAAGGTTCGCAACATTATCCTGCACAAACAATCCGTCGTAAACCTGCCCACCGATATAAATCACCGCAACCAAAAGAAATGTCAATGGAATTGTTCCTTCCTGAAAGCTGGTAAAAGAAGATAATAAAATAAACGCAAACACCACCCCGCTGGCTCCCAGTAACTGGATATGCGGGAAAAACAGAAAATGCGCAAGCCCTGTCACAAAAGCTGTAACGGTAATGACAAAAACCATATCCGCAGAGCCGTATTTTTCTTCCAGCAAAGGCCCGACTACAAGAATCAGCATAATATTCCCAATAAAATGCTCCCAGTTCGCATGACCGAAAACATGGCCGAAAAAACGGACATAGGTAAACGGCTGCGCCAGGGAAGATCGGTAAACGCTGAAAAACAGGGCATTGGTAACTCCATGCGTCAGAAAATTTAACAAAAGCGCGGCAAAACAGACAGCCGTAAACCCTAAAATCACAGGCGAATTAAACACAATTCTCCGTTTCCCTGATGAAATTCCCATAATCACTTCTCCTCTCCATATCGCTGCTTTTCCAGCTCTTTTATCATAAATAAGGCATATTATTTTCTGAATCTCTCTCTTTACTGTCAACAGTATAATCAATTTCTAAAAAGATTTCAACTATTTTCATCAAACGGGAGGGAACATCTGCATAGACCGCTCACGTAAATAAAAAATGCACCAAACATACCATCGTCCAGTGCATTTATAAAAACATTAATTCAAGACTCGCAAGCGAGTCTTGGCGGAGCGTATAGCTTCACTCATCCAGTTTAGGCCCGTTTTTTTCCGCAAAATATAACGCTACTCCTTTTTTCACTTCTTCCTTAATAGCGTCGCTTTCATTCAATGCGCTTTTTACAGCAAACTTCACGACAAAATAAGCAAGCACTAAAAAAACAACAGCAACGATAATCCCTTCCACAGCCTTCACCTCCCCTGATTTTGCCTGGGTTTCTTAATCTGCCTTAAGAAATATATAAGTTTTGATACTGTTTATTATACTAAAATTGAATATAAAAAACAACCTCTTTTCTTTATATTTATATTAACAATAGTAACGGTTCAGCCAGTATTTTTCATTTTTCTAAAAAGCAAGAAGTCTTTTATTTTGTCAGAAATTTTCTAAAGGCTGAGATACCAGGAATCATTTTTATATATGCATGATCTCTTTCCCGATTGCCTTTAACATTTCTTCCGAAAAGATTCCTGACATTACCATAGTATTTCCCGGAAGCAGCCGGGTTATTTCCGAATCTTTTGGTGCAAACCCCCGATCGGCTTCCCGAAACATAGAGATATCAAACAAACTATCGCCTGCCGCTATGGTATAATCAACCTGCTGCCCGGCGGCTGATGACATACAAAGCCATTTTTTCAGGCGTCTTACTGCCATCCCTTTTTGCAGTCTTTTTGGCAGTACATAGATTTTATTTCCATTGGAAAGAATCTCCAAACCATGATCTGCACAATGAGCCAGATTCTCTTTCAGCCATTCTATGGATTTTAAGGGCTGCTCGCTTTTGGTAAATAAAAATAAATTTCGGATATTCCTTACTTCAAAATTTCGAAAACAATCCTGTTCTAAAAGTTTCTCCGCTTTTTTTAAACCTTCCCTGCAATCTTCTATCAGAGCCATAGACTGCTGATACCATTCCCTGTCCTCTTTTCCATCCACAAGCAGGACGCCACCATTGCAAATCAGCGCATAGTTTACGGAAAATCCCAAATCTATCCGCTGATACTGCTCCTTTGTCCTTGTTGTCACCGGGACAAAAATAACACGCTCCTTTATTTGTTCCAGCAGATGTTTTGTTTCTTTTGTAATAAAAGAAACCTCCCGGTCCTGATAAATTTCCACGCACTGCTTTTCTTCCCCGATTTCATGCCGGTAGGAATATATCAGCGTATGATCCAAATCACAGCAAAATAAAATCATGTCAAATACCTTTCTGACAATGTTCCTGAAACTGCCGCTGCATTCATCCCCATCTGTGAGCAAAAACAGCTTCACCCAACCGCACAAACCCACACTAAATTATACTGCCGCTCAATTTAACACAACACCGTTTCTTATAGAAAGAAATGCCATACTTCAGCACCTCAAAGCCATCTGCAAGCAGCGGAGCAGCATACTGTTCCTTCTCAATCTGATCTAAAGCCAGAATACAGGAAGATTCTAAATCCTGCACAGACCTAACACGCTTTACCTCTATAATAACAGCAGTATTCGACCTTAAATTTTTCACCACTATATCAGACCTGCCTAAACCATTCTCCTTATTCGATTCCACAATGCACTGACCATCGCCAACAAACAAGCCTGCCAACAAAGCATGATAATAATCCTCCTTATAATCATGAAAGCTTATTGTAGTAACCAAAACATGATTCAACAACTTCTGCAAATCGAAAGAATTCTTTCCAAACAAATACTCCATAGCCATACTGCAATTGAGAGGTACCACTTTCTCGCGATACCATTCTTCTACCATCCTTACCAAAATTTCTCGAACTTCTTTGTTGGGTACACGATAAGCAACCTCCCCTCGGAATACTCCACTGCTGCAACGATCTAAAGTAAGATAACCACTCAAATATAAAGCGCTCCACAAAAGATTGGGATCTTTAAGGCTGCTATACACCATTTCCAAACAAAGCTCATGCCTTACGCTCTCTCCGTCAATCAACTTTTCCAGATCCGCTTTTGCGCTGGTACCTGCATAATCAATCAGCTCTCTTACAATCTTATTGGAACTGGTATTGATCCAAAATAATTGAGGTTCCACTTTTGGATTAACCAACAGGCTGCTTACATAATTTAATACATCCCACGGGCAATAAATTTCTTCATTACCAAAGCGATAACCATCATACCATTCCTTCACCCTGCCAAAGTATTCCATCAGTCCATAGTGCTCTAAAACTTCAGCTACCTCACCATCAACAAAACCAAAATACTTTGCAAATGCAAAATCTGATACAGTATCACATTTAAAATTATTAAGCCCTGAAAAAATGCTTTCCTTGCTAATACAAAAACATCCCGTCAGTACAGCAAATTCAAGATACTCATTAGTCTTTAAAACATTTCCCAGAAAGCTTCTTATAAAATCAGTCATCTCCTCAATATAACCGTTATAATAAGCTTCATTTAAAGGTGCATCATATTCATCGATCAAAACAATAACGTTTCTGCCATAATAAAAAGCTAAGGCACGGACCAGCATATTAAGAGCATCGATCAACATCCCCCTGCTAACACTGCCAGACAGCACACTGTTCAAAACAAACTTCTGATGACTGCTTACCCTGTCACTGTTCAACAAAAAAGAAAATTCATCGAAGATATTAGCAACACAATTAGCAAAGCAATCAACAGCATCATTAAAAGTCTTACCACAAACATTCTTTAAAGTTATAAAAACAACAGGATACTTTCCCTGATACTCATTACACAATGCTATCTCCCTGCTAATGCTTAAATCATTAAATAAAGAAGGATCAGAACCAATGCTGAAAAAAGTCTTTAACGTTGTCAGCAACAAAGTCTTTCCAAACCGGCGCGGCCGGGTGAATAAAGTCACCTGGCTTGGGCTTTCCAAAAACTCTTTAATAAATCCCGTCTTATCCACATAATAGCCATTCAGTTTCTGTATCCTCTCAAAGCTGTCATAACCAATTGATAACTTCTTCATGCCATATCACCTCGCTATTAATGATAATATGCATCAACTTAGCTGTCAACAAATTCTGCAGTCTGCATATGTATGTTTTCTTGTTGAAAAACTCCTATACTGCCATTACCTTGTTTTATTTTATATGCTTTCCAGAATAAAAAAAGTAAACACTCCGACATCTGATAATATTTACAATTCCTTTTATATTTTCTTATTATAGATACGTCTGTGAGCAAAAATAGCTTCGCCCAACCGCCAAGCTCTGCCGCAAGACGGTTTTCTTTTAGGAGCGCTGCCAGATATTTTGCAGCCCTCCATTCACACAACTCGATTTGATCTAAAAATTTCCTGTTTTCCGAACAAGAATAATATTCTACAATTTCCATAATCCTCCATTTGAATTGTTCCATTTAATATTTCTTTTAAACGGCTTCATATACCGAATCAAAATCTAACATAAATCATCAAAACAAGGAATAAACTTTCTCCTGTTTTTATCATATTCTTCCGCAATCTGATTAAACTGTTCCTGTATATTCACGCCTTTTTCCTCCAGCCGCAATAATTTTATTGAAAAACAGTGCATTTTTGGACAGAAATCATTTGCTGTCAGCGCGAACATAAAATGTACTTCTGCCCGCTCCTTTTTTAATGATAAGACCTTCTTCCGCAAGCCTTTTCAATGCTGCAAGAGCCGATGACCTTCCTATGCCCGGACAATGAGCCACAACATCCGTACCAGTAAATTTACCAACTTTTTCTTCTGTATATTTTTTGACAATATCATATGCCGTGCTGCCCGTACCACTTTTCGTCATTAGTCCGACACGTTCCTCAAACTCCATATAGCAGGCCAAGATTACCTGCAGCATATATTTAATAAATGGTGTCGGATCGTTTTTTTCTTCATGCCATCCTGCATCAGCTTCTTCAAGCGTATCGTAATAACGATCTTTCGTTTTCTCTATCTGTTTTTCAATGCTGATATATTTACCCACGCTGTATCCGTTCTTATACAGGAGAAGCAAGGTAAGCAGCCTGCTCATCCTGCCATTGCCATCATTAAAAGGATGGATACAAAGGAAGTCACATATAAACGCCGGGATCAGAATCAAGGAATCTATCTTCTCATTTGCAACAGCCTGTTCATAGGCTTTGCACAAATTCTCTACCGCTTCCGGCGTGTCATAAGGAGCAGGCGGGGTAAACTCGGTGACTGCCCTTTTCAGAAGGTCCCGGTGAAGCTGAAGTATATAAGAAGGACGGATTGGAATATACTCGTTACTCTCATGGATAGTATTCAGCACATCTCTGTACCCCATGATCTCATCCTCATCACGGTTCCTCGGAGTTGTTTTTTCTTCAAAAAGCTGCTTCATCCGGGTACTTGTTGTAACAATTCCTTCTATTTTGTTGGATGCTTCCGTACTCTGTATCCTTGCAATTTCAACCAGGCGATCCAACTCCACCGGCTTTTGCCGAAGAAATAAATCCTGTCTCCCTTTACACTCATGAATCTTTGCCACAAGGTTTAGGATATCTGTACCCCAGGTTTTATCTGCAAGTCTGCCATAATCAAACGATCTCATAAGAGTTCCTTTCGTCCAGTATGTTTTCTTTTCATCCAATTATACTCGATTTTGGACGAAAAATCAATCACTGGACAAAAAACACCCCGCCGAAGCGAGGTATCTTCAATTCCTTATTCCTTTTATGAGCATTCCTCCGTGGAAGATTCCATATCAATATGGAATATCAGCTTCGCCTGTATTTTGACTCGATTCTAAGGTAAGCGATAATAATTCCAAAGACCCATGCCACTGACCCAAATACTAAAAGGAGCGCTGCCGGAGAGTTCTGCCCGATAAACAGACTGGGAATTCCCAGTAATATTTCAAAAATAACGGCAGCGATTATCCAAAGCCTGGAAACAGCACGGTTATATTTACCGACATCATTAACTTCCGGCGGTTTTACTCCCGTAAAAAAGCCAACCGCGTCTTTCGATTTTCGCACATGGATTCCTATTCCAAAAAACAATACCGCGCAAATACTGCAGACAACAAAAGAAAAAATCATATTCCATCCCCCTCTCAACTAATTTAACGGTTTCATTACTTTTTCCAAACACTCTAAATTTTTCCTGAAATAATTTAATTCAACAGAACATTTTCATAGCGACTGCCAAAATAATGATCCCGTACACACGTACCTACTGCACCTTCCTTGTGCCTTCATTCTATCAGGCACAAAAAAGAAAGTCAACAAAACTTCCTTTCAAAGTTCTTTTTGACATTTTTGCTAAAAAAACATAGAAGATATGGGCTAATTTCTCTGTAATGTCTATTGAACAAAAACACTGAAAGTAATATAATTATTATTAGAATTCTAACTATTAGAAATCAAAGGAGGAACTATGGACAGGACACTGCATTATCTGCTTATGTCAGACCACCTTATTCTGCAAAGGCTTCTGACCAATTCCATCAAAGATACAGAACTGACTTCAGGACAGCCAAAGGTGCTTGATTATTTGTATTCTCATGACGGAGCGATACAAAAAGATATAGCACAAAGCTGTTGTATTGAACAGGCTACGCTGACTTCCGTTCTTGCAGGAATGGAAAACAAGGGGTTAATAAAGCGCAGAACAATGAACGACAACAGAAGAAATCTCTATGTGTTCCTTACTGATAAAGGGAAAATGCTGACACAGCGAGTAGAACAAGAATTTTCCGAGCTTGAAAAATTAGCTTTTTCAGGTTTCAATAAACAGGAACAAGAGCTTATGATAAGTTTTCTGTCCCGCATCAGAGATAATTTTGTACATATCAAGGAGGAAAGTAATCATGAGTAAAACTGAACTTGCAAAAAGGTATTTTTTATTTATTTTCGGACTGTTTTTTTCGGCAATAGGTGTTGCATTTACAAAACATGGCGAACTTGGCGTATCGCCTATTTCATCAGTAGCTAATGTACTGAGCTATAAATTCAGCTTTTTTTCATTAGGAACCTGGCTTATCATCTGGAATTGTGTTTTGATTGCAGGACAAATCGCAGTATTAAGAAAGAAATTTCAGTTGATACAACTCCTGCAAGTTCCTCTGTCGTTTCTGTTCGGATGGTTTACTGACTTCGGAATGTGGATAGTATCAGATATTTCCGTTCCTACATATTTCACAAAAATAATAATGGTACTGATCGGTATCATAGTTCTCGGATTCGGCATATCGCTCTCAGTTACCGCAAATGTGATACTCAATTCAGGAGAAGCCTTTGTAAAAGCGATTTCTGATACAACCGGCAAAGAATTCGGAAATGTCAAAATCGTTTTTGATGTGGCAAATGTAATCCTGGCGATACTTTTGTCTTTAATATTCTTTGATTTCTCTATTGTTGGAACGAGAGAGGGAACAATCCTATCAGCTCTGCTGACAGGTTTTGTTGTAAAAATATTTTCAAAGATAGTGAAGAAACCACTTGAAAATATATTTTATCTGAAAACAGTATAATTCCAGACTTGCCTACAGAGTATTTATGACCATTTTCTTCTGCAACACGATAGACATAGTTAATCAAGATTTTCCTGCAACAATATTCTTAATATGCGGATGAAACTATTTTTTAGCATTTACCATAAAAATGCTTCTTTTTTTCAAGAAAAAGCCAAAAGCGCTGTTTTTGGACGAGCCGACCGGCGCATTGGATGAACAGACCGGCAGGCAGGTGCTTGATTATATCTGCAGGCTGCATAAGGAATATGGCTTTACTATGGTAATGGTGACGCACAACCAGAACATTGTGGAAATGGCGAAGACTGTTGTAAAAATGAACAGCGGAACAGTAGTGGAAGTTTATACAAACGAAAAGCAAAAGACCGCTTATGAAATCGGGTGGTGATCGTATGATAATATGAAATCGTGATGTACAGTTACTCTCAACGGATAAAGAGATTGTCGATTAAAAGTATTATGTTAGAGTGATGAAAAAATTTTAAACAAAAACCCCGGAATTTTCCGGCAGGGGTTATAAAAAAGGGTTATCAAGTTTTGCAGGGACGGCATGATTTCGGTCATGCCGTTTCCTGCTTTTCCTGTTCCATCAGCTTATCCAACG
>CANREH010000042.1 GCA_947629585.1 uncultured Lachnospiraceae bacterium
TCTGCTCAAAGCTTGACATTCCGGAAAGGATCACGGTCACGCCGGGAACGGACTGCAGGAAACGGAACGCCCATGCTGGGATTTCCTCATCCTGCCGGAGTGATTTTAATGTCTTCTCCGCTTCTTCCGGCAGTTTTGCCAATTTTCCGCCGCGCAGCGGCTCCATTACCCATATCGGCAGATGATATTCATGGAGCAGATCCACCTTCGCTTTTGCATCCTGGAAAGACCAGTCGATATAATTAAGCTGGATCTGGCAAAATTCCATATATTCACCATAAGCTTCCAAGAAACGCTTCATAACGTCATAACTTCCATGTGCGGAAAATCCGAGATGATGAATCCTGCCATTTTCTTTTTGTTTCTTTAAATATTCTATAATGCCGTATTTTTCGTCCAAATAAGCGTCAATATTCATTTCGCAGACATTATGCATCAAATAAAAATCAAAATAGTCAACACCGCATTTTTCAAGCTGTTTTTCAAAAATTTCCTCTGCCTTATCCATGTTGGAAAGATCATATCCCGGAAATTTCGTGGCAAGATAAAAACGGTCTCTTGGGTATTTTTTCAATGCTTTTCCCATCACAATTTCCGAATTTCCGTCATGATATCCCCATGCCGTGTCAAAATAATTGATCCCATGCTCAATCGCATAGTCAACCATCTCCGATGTTTTTTCCTCATCAATATTGGAATCATCCTTATCAATGACCGGAAGACGCATTGCCCCCATGCCCAGTGCGGATAATTCCAGTTCCTGAAATTTTTTCTTAACCATTTTTTTCCTTCCTTTCTATATATTTTTCTTTATTATACAAAAAATTTTCCTGTTTTTCAATCACTATTAACACTATATTCTAAAACCAGGTAACAGTTCGGCCATGAAAAAAGTTAACAATTTCGACAAAATATCATTTCATTAAATGGTTAGATCCACCACCACAATTTCCGGACGGTTATTGAAGCGAATCGGTATAATGCTGTTTCCCAATCCCCGGCTCACTACCATATTTGTGCCTTTTTCCGTATACAGCCCGGCATCATATTTCGGGAACAGCCCCTGATCCGGCGCAATCAGCCCGCCGACAAAAGGCAGACGGAACTGCCCTCCGTGCGCATGTCCGCTAAAAACCAGATCTATCCCGGCAGAGACATAGGTCTTAAACAGTTCCGGTCTGTGAGATAATAAAATCGTATATTTTCCCTGATTTTTCCATTTTTTTAACTTCTCTTTGACGATGGCGGAAGCCCCTCCAGACCACTCACTCTCCATAGAAAAATTGGGATCGGACAGGCCGAAAAGCAGAATCTTTTCTCCTTCCCGCTCCAGAAAAGCCTCCTCGTCCTCCAAAACATGAACCCCGGCAGCTTCCAGCCTGTTTTTTAATTCTCCATATTCAGAAATACTTGCCTCATGATTACCCGTGACATAATAGGAAGGCGCTATTTTCACGGATTCTTCCGCAAAAGCAGCCGCCACCTCCAAATCGGTCCGGTTTCCATCCACCAGATCCCCGGTTATCACAATGATATCCGGGTTACTGTCAGACAGCTTCTGCAGCAATTTCTGATTGTCTTTCCCAAATTCCGCATTGTGCAGATCTGAAATATGGGCAATCCGAAAACCGGAAAAAGCGGGCGGTATTTTTTCACTGGAAACAGTGATCTTAGTTACTGTCAATGCCGTATTGCCCCATATGGTCCAGATCAGCAATAACAGAACTATGAAAAAAATGCCATATTCCCATATCTTCTTTCCATGATATTTCCGTTTCCTTTTTTCCATCATTTTCCCCTGTTTTTCTAATTCCTGTTTTGCTCTATTCTCAGATATTCATCCAGCCTTTCTTCTTCCAATGCTGCGATTAATTCCGCAAACGGCTGCAAATCTCCATTTACCGCATAGGCTTCCAAAGCTTCAAAATATTCCAGCCTGTTTTCTTTAGCGACAGATACCGGAAGAAATCCCGCCGCCATTAACTGATAATTCATCATCATTCTGGATGTCCGTCCATTCCCGTCTGCAAACGGATGGATTTTTACAAACTCCGCATGAGTCCATGCCGCAAATTGAACTGCATTTTCCATGCTGCTGTTCTGCATATCTTTATAAAAATTTTTTATCTGGCTATACATTTCATTAGGCGCCAGCGGCTTATGCCCTGCTCCGGATATGCGTACCTCTATCGTCCGATAAATACCGCCGACAAGAATATTGTCCATCAACAGAGCATGGATATCTTTCACTATATTCTCGTCCAGAAGCTTTCTGTCAGAAATACACTGCTTCACATAATCAAATGCCCTGTTGTGATTTACTACCTCATAAATTTCACGAAGGGTCTTTCCTCCGACAGAAATGCCATCTTCCAGCACTGTCTTTGTCTGGATCAGGCTCAGGGTATTTCCCTCAATCGCTGTGGAATTATGCGCATACTCAATATCAAAGCTTTTCTCAAAACTCTGTAATGCCTCTTTCGGCAATTGCTCATATATTTTTTTTACTTGTTCTTTTTTTTGGCAAAGCAGAAAATAATCCATACAGTTTCGCCTTTCTTTTTCTCACACTACTTGATATTTCACTTAAATCAAAATTATACTGAAAGTTATTTATCATGCAAAAATCAAAACATCAAAAAAAGATACTCAAAACCCGCCGGAAACAACAATTCCCGGCGGGTTTTTCCTTTATATTTTTATTATATCGAAACTTTTACTGTCCCATCTGTGCAGCCACTTCTGCAGCGAAGTCTTCATTTTTCTTTTCCAAGCCTTCCCCTGTCTCAAAGCGGACAAATTTCTTGACAGCTAATTTCACGCCTTCTGCCTTAGCAACAGATTCTACGTATTTTGCCACATTTTCCTTGTTTTCAGCCTTTACATATTCCTGCTCTAACAGGCATACTTCTTTCAGCTCTTTGTTGAGGCGTCCTATAATCATCTTTTCAATGATGTTGTCCGGCTTGCCTGCGTTCTTAGGATCTTCTTTTGCCTGTGCCAGCAGAATGTTCTTTTCATGCTCTTTGTAATCTTCTGATACATCAGCGCTTGAAAGATACTTCGGGTTCATAGCGGCCACCTGCATTGCCACGTTCTTTAAGCACTCTTTTACTGCATCGCTGTCAGAATCGGTATCAGCTTCAATCAAAACACCGATCTTTCCGCCTGCATGGATATAAGAAACTACCAGGCCGGAGGTCTGAATTTTCTCAAATCTGCGGATCTTCATATTTTCGCCGATAACAGCGATCATAGAAGCCAGCTTGTCATTTACCGTCCCAATAGAAGAATCCTCTGTCCATGTTCTGCCAGGAAAGCTTCTGCATCGGCTGCAGATGTGGAAGCAGCCTGCTTTGCCACGGAAGTTACGAATTCGCGGAACTTTTCATTCTTTGCAACGAAATCTGTCTCAGAATTTACTTCCACGATGGATGCTGTCTTTCCATCCTCTGTCACATAAGTCTCGCAGACACCTTCGGCTGCAATCCTGGATGCCTTCTTTGCCTGCTTTGCAAGGCCTTTTTCTCTTAAAAACTCAACAGCCTTGTCCATATCGCCGTCTGTCTCTGTCAGAGCTTTCTTACAGTCCATCATACCGGCGCCGGTCATTTCTCTTAACTCTTTTACCATACTAGCTGAAATTGCCATGATTCTTACCTCCAAATAAATCTTATTCTGCTACTGCTTCCTCTTCAGCCGGAGCGTCTTCCATCTGCTCACCCTGATTTGCCTCAATCACAGCATCCGCCATCTTAGCCACAATCAGCTTCACGGCCCTGATAGCGTCGTCATTGCCCGGGATCACATAGTCAAGCTCTTCCGGATCGCAGTTGGTATCTGCAATCCCAATCAAAGGAATGCCAAGAGTATGGGCTTCCTGAACGCAGATTCTTTCTTTCTTCGGATCTACAACAAAAATAGCATCCGGAACCTTCTTCATTTCTTTAATACCGCCCAGGTTCTTTTCCAGCTTTGCCCATTCTTTCCTTAACTGAATAACTTCTTTCTTTGGAAGGACATCAAAAGTGCCGTCTTCCGACATCTTTTCGATCGCTTTCAATCTTGCAATTCTGCTCTGAATTGTCTTGAAGTTGGTAAGCATACCGCCAAGCCATCTTTCATTTACATAAAACATCCCACAGCGCTCTGCTTCGGATTTAATGGAATCCTGCGCCTGCTTCTTGGTTCCGACAAAAAGAATCGTCCCATTGTTAGCAACAATGTCCTTAACCGCATTGTACGCTTCATCTACTTTTCCTACTGATTTCTGTAAGTCGATGATATAAATACCATTTCTCTCCGTGTAGATGTACTCCGCCATCTTCGGGTTCCATCTTCTTGTCTGATGTCCAAAATGGACACCTGCTTCCAACAGCTGCTTCATTGAAATAACACTCATTGTCTACCTCCATTTGGTTTTTCTTCCATCCCCGTCGGCTTCCCTCAAGACCAACAGGCACCCTATCGGGAATCTGGGAATGTGATTATTTATTTTTTGTTTACAAATACTTTCCAAGTTTACCATACCGGGAAACAGATTGCAAGACTTTTTTCCAGCTTCTTTCAAAATACAGCCTCTATCTTGCACTGATGGCATTTTTTCTTTCCGCTGTAATTAATCCCTACCAGCAGCACTTCCCGGCAGTCCTTTAATTCCTGAATATAATTTTTCTCCTTTATCTGCTTGAGCGCCTGGCTGCAGGAGCTGTTGTACTTTAATTCCAGAATAATTCCCGGATCGCCTTTTTTCAATGGATAAAAGATAAAATCACAATATCCTTTCCCTGACTTTTTTTCTCTCTCTATCTTGTAAAAATCTCTGGCATACAAATAACAAAGAGTTACTACACATGCTAAAGAATTTTCATCATGATATTGTAAAATTGGAATTTCCAAGTCATGTACAAACTCCAGAATCTCCGCTACTTTTTTCGTATCCTTATTTAATGTGGCTTCCAACATTTCCCTGGAGCGATCCACTATCTTTTTTACTTCACCAAAGCTCTCTCCTGTCAGGACATCCCCAAATTTCTCCATCAGTTCCCTGTTGGGTATTTTCAGCAGTCCGTCCCAGTAAGTGAGGAAGCCAAACACCGCCATAGCGGATAAAATTTCTTCCCTTGTATTTAACTGCTCTAAAGGATTGCAGACACGGAGTTTTATCCTGATAATGCCGCCTTCCACCATGCGGATAATGTCATCCCTCACTGCATCGGCATTATACTGAATGCAATCGGCAATCTCATTCATCGGCCCTGTCTCTGTCCAGTAATTCCTGCAAACGCCTTCATCTAACGCAGAACTGACCGATCGCGGATTAAACAAGCTTTTTCCGTCATAAGTATAATACCCGTCATACCAGTCTTTAATTTCCTCAAAAGAAACGGAAGAGAACTTTTTACAAAGTTCTCTAACCTCCGTTTCCGTAAAACCAAAATACTGACTAAATTTAGGATCATCTATAAAACTATATTCCCTGAACATATTTAACTCAGAGCCGCTGGAATATTTCGTAATCGGCAGCACTCCGGTCATATAAGCCAGCTCCACATAAGGCTGATCTTTTAACAAATCTTTCAGAAATTCCAGATATTTTGTCCTGTCTTTTTTCGTCATAAAATCTTTATAAAAAATAGAATCCCACTCATCTAAAATAAAGATAAAAGAATCGCCTGTCTGGTTTAATAAATAACTAAAGGGATTGTTTCCTAAATCTTCAATATCGTAAACAGACTTCATATCAGCATATAAATGATTTCTGATAAAAACGATATACTCCTGATACGATTCACAATCAGCCGGAAGCCTGCTAAAGTCAATATAGATCACATTATGCCGATTAAGATGCTTTTGATATCCATCCACGTTTTCTATAGCAAGCCCCCGGAACAATTCGCTGCTGTCAAAACCTCTTGTATAGTAAGCACCCAGCATATTGGCATTCGTAGTTTTTCCAAATCGTCTTGGTTTTGTAATACAAATATTATTATTACCAGATTCCATTTGATAATTAATTGTATTAATAAAAAGACTTTTATCCACAAAAGCAGGATTACGCAAAGCTCTTTGAAAAAGCACAAAAGAACTTTTTACATTGAGATAATTCATAAGCAGCAGCCCCTTCGCATCATCCATTTTTTGTTTTTATGCCAGATGCCAGATATCCTCGTTATACTGCGCAATCGTCCTGTCGGAAGAGAAGAACCCTGCCTTCGCGATATTGACCAGCATTTTCTTTGCCCATGCCTGGCGGTCTTCGTATTCTTTCAGCGCGATTTCTTTCACGCGGATGTAATCCTTTAAGTCAAGCAGCGCCATGAACCAGTCTTTGCCTGCGATCTCTTTATGAAGATCAAGCAGCTTTCTGGTGTCGCCCAGCTTTAACACTTCCTTTTTAAGCATGAAGTCCACAAGCTCCTTGATTTCGTCATCTTCCGCATAATATTTCGTGGAGTCATAGTCCGCCTTTGCGTAATGCTCAATGACTGCCTCGCTGCTCTCCCCGAAGGTATAGATATTTTCTTTGCCTACCAGATCGGCGATTTCCACATTGGCGCCGTCCATCGTTCCCAGCGTCACTGCGCCGTTTAACATGAACTTCATGTTGCTCGTGCCGCTCGCTTCTTTGGAAGCAAGGGAAATCTGCTCGGAAATGTCGCAGGCCGGAATAATCTTCGCCGCTTTGGAGACATTGTAATTTTCTACCATGACAACCTTTAAGTACGGGCTGACCTCCGGATCGTTATTAATCAGCTCCTCTAAGCAGAGGATCAGATGGATGATATCCTTTGCTATCGTGTAAGCAGGCGCCGCCTTTGCGCCGAACAAAACTGTAATCGGCGTGGTCGGCTTATTGCCCTTCTTAATATCCAGATACTTATAGATGACATATAATGCGTTCATCTGCTGGCGTTTGTACTCATGCAGACGCTTTACCTGGACATCCAGTATTGCATTTTCATCAATGGTAATATTCTGCGTTTCTTTCAAAAATTCCGCAAGCTGATGTTTCTTTGCCTTCTTCACATCCAGAAGCTTCTTCAGCACTTCTGTGTCATTCTGGAACTTAAGAAGCTCTTCCAGCTTGTCCGCATCTTTCTTAAAGCCGTCCCCAATGCAGCTCTCAATCAGGGAAGTCAGTTCTTCATTGCAGTGGAGCAGCCAGCGGCGGAACGTAATGCCGTTGGTCTTATTATTAAATTTATTTGGATATAACTGATAAAATCTATTTAACTCCGTGTTCTTTAAAATCTCCGTATGCAGATAAGCGACACCGTTGACGCTCGTTCCATAATGGATATCAATATGCGCCATATGGACGAGGTTATTTTTATCAATAATATCGACAGCTTCATCATGGTACTTATCCTTTACCTTCTTGTCCAGAAGGCGGATGATTGGAAGGAGCTGCGGCACGACACGCTCCAGATAATAGATCGGCCATTTCTCCAGCGCTTCCGCAAGGATCGTATGGTTCGTGTAAGCGCAGGTCTTTGCCACAATTTCCACAGCCTCGTCTAAAAGAATCCCTTCCTTATTTAACAGGCGGATAAGCTCCGGGATTACCATCGTCGGATGCGTGTCGTTAATCTGGATGACGGCATAGTCATATAAATCATGTAAATTCGATCCCTTTGCGCGGGCCTCGTCCAAAATCAGCTGCGCCGCATTGCTTACCATGAAATACTGCTGGTAAATACGCAGCAGGCGTCCGTCTTCGTCGCCGTCATCCGGGTACAGGAATAAGGTCAAGTTCTTTTCAATGTTTTTCTTATCAAAATCAATGGAATCCGGCCTTACAATGGACTCATCCACCGATTCAATGTCAAATAAATGCAGCTTATTTGTCCTGTTCTCATATCCCGGCACATCAATGTCATACATACGGGAAACGACTTTACGCTCGCCAAAATAGATATCATAGGTCTTATCCGTCTTAACCAGCCAGTTCTCGTTCTCTATCCACGGATTGCTTACTTCCTTCTGGGAATTTTTCTCAAACTCCTGCTTAAACAAGCCAAGATGATAGTTAAGCCCGACGCCGTCGCCGTTTAAGCCAAGCGCGGCAATGGAATCCAGAAAGCAGGCGGCAAGACGCCCCAGGCCGCCGTTTCCAAGCGACGGTTCCGGCTCCAGCTCCTCAATCTCATACAAGGATTTCCCATTCTCTTCCAATACCTTTTTTACTTCTTCAAACACGCCTAAGTTAATCAGGTTATTGGATAAAAGCTTTCCAATCAGGAACTCTGCGGAAATATAGTACAGCTTTTTCTTTCCCTCATTGGATTCCCTTTTCTTTGACAGCTCCTTTGTCATTTCCAGGAGCGCATAATAAATCTCCTGGTTGGAGCAGTCCCTTAACTCTCTCCCATAGCGTCTTTTACAAATCTCTCTCAGCATTCTTTGTATTATGCCAAAGGCATGGTTCTGCACAATCCTTTTGAAGCTGCCCTGCTGTGCTGTAAAACCGCCTCCGGCTTCTCCTTTCTTTTATAAATTATCTGCGGCCTGCCGCTGTTATTTAAAATATTCCACTCCCGCTTCAAAAATATGCTGGTTCTTCTCCCCAAAGATATTTAACGCAACCCCTCTGCCGCGCCGTTCGGAATGGGCCATTTTCCCAAGCACACGCCCGTCAGGGCTTACAATGCCTTCCACGGCCATATAAGAGCCGTTCGGGTTAAAGTCCTCATCCATTGTAGGATTTCCCTCTGCGTCCACGTACTGCGTCGCTACCTGTCCGTTTTCAAACAGCTTCTTTAACCACTCCCTGTCCGCAACAAACCTCCCCTCTCCATGGGACGCCGGAACAGAATAAACGCCGCCAAGAATCGTCTTGGAAAGCCACGGCGATTGATTCGTTACCACCTTAGTATAAACGGATTTGGAAATGTGGCGTCCGATACTGTTCGTGGTAAGCGTCGGGGTATCCTCCGTAATATCTGTAATCTCCCCATAAGGAACTAACCCCAGCTTAATCAATGCCTGAAAACCGTTGCAGATGCCAAGCATCAGACCATCACGCTGCTTTAGCAGGTTGTTGGCAGCTTCTTTTATCTTCGGATTCCTGAATACGGAAGCAATAAACTTCGCCGAACCTTCCGGCTCGTCCCCGGCGGAAAAACCTCCCGGGAACATAATCATCTGTGCATTTTCAATCGCTTTTACATAGGCATCGACCGAATCCCGGATAGCGGACTCGCTCATATTTTTAAATACAATCGTCTCCACCTCGGCGCCTGCGGACTCAAAGGAAACCATCGTATCATATTCACAGTTTGTTCCCGGAAATACCGGGATAAAGACGCGCGGCTTAGCGACTTTATGCTTCGCTGTATATACCGTCTTTGCGTCAAACAGCTTTGTTTCCAGCTTTTCATTTTCCACGCCCGATCTGGTCGGGAATACTTTTTCCAGCGTTTTTGTCCATGCAGCCAATGCTTCGTCCATAGAAATCGTTTCTTCTCCATACCGAAATTCCGGTGTCTCAAGAACAACGCCAATCTTCTGATAAGAAACGCCCGCCTTATCCAGTTTTCCAAGATCTTCTTTGGAGACTTCCGCAATAACGGCGCCATATTCTTTCGCAAAATAGGACTCCTTAGAACACCCGCAGCAGAGATCAACGCCTACTTTATTTCCAAACGCCATCTTGCTGACCGCTTCGGCAATGCCGCCGTGCTCCAGGACATAAGCGGCTTTGATGACTTTATCTCTTCCAAGCTTTCCGATCTTTCCATATAAATCCATCGCGTCATCATAGTCCGGCAGATCATAGGAATCGGTTTTTAAGCTGAATTTCACCAGCACATCTCCCGGTATCTTTAATTCCGGCGTCACGACATCATCAAGCTCTGCCACGTCCACCGCAAAGGAACAGAGCGTCGGCGGCACATCGATATCATTGAACGTGCCGGACATGCTGTCCTTTCCGCCAATCGAAGGAAGCCCCAGGCGGATCTGTGCTTCATATGCCCCGAGAAGCGCCGCCATCGGCTCGCCCCAGCGCTTCGGATCGGTTCCCAGACGCTTGAAATACTCCTGGAACGTAAACCGGATCTTCGATACGTCATCGCATAGACCGATCCATGATATGGGCTCCAGCTCATCAGATACGGATCCATGCCGTAGCTCATCATTGTCACCGTATCACAATCACCTTTCAAAACAGGCAGCTTTGCAATCATGGTCTGGATTGGCGTCAGCTGATATTTCCCGCCATAAGGCATTGTCACCGTTCCCGCGCCAATGGAGCTGTCGAACATCTCCACAAGCCCTTTCTGGGAGCATACATTCAAATCCTGTAAATTATGTAACCAGGCTTCTTTAAAATGATCGATTTTGATTTCCTGACGGAAGAAATTCTCTTTCTCCTCCGGCATCGTAAGAACAACGCTGGTCTCCTGGTGCGCGCCGTTCGTATTCAGGAACGCCCTGCTGATGTCCACAATCTTTTTTCCCCTCCACTTAAGGACAAGGCGCGGCTCTTTTGTCACCTCGGCAACGCAGACCGCCTCCAGGTTTTCTTCTTCCGCATAACCCAAGAACCTGTCCACATCTTTCGGGGAAACCACAACAGCCATACGCTCCTGTGACTCGGAAATCGCAAGCTCCGTCCCGTCAAGACCGGCATACTTCTTTGGAACTTTATCAAGCTCCACCACCAGGCCGTCCGCCAGCTCGCCAATCGCTACCGACACACCGCCCGCGCCGAAGTCATTGCATTTTTTAATGATGGAGCTGACTTCCTGCCTGCGGAACAGTCTCTGGATTTTCCGCTCCGTCGGAGCATTTCCTTTCTGCACTTCCGCGCCGCACACATGAATACTTTCCGTCGTATGGGCTTTGGAAGATCCTGTCGCGCCGCCGCAGCCGTCGCGCCCGGTACGTCCACCCAATAAAATAATGATATCGCCCGGATCAGAGTTTTCCCGGATGACATTTTTTCTCGGGGCCGCACCCATGACAGCGCCGATCTCCAGACGCTTTGCCACATAATTCGGATGGTACAGCTCATGGACAAGGCCGGTCGCAAGACCGATCTGGTTTCCATAGGAACTATAGCCGCTTGCCGCTCCCTTTACGATCTTTTTCTGCGGAAGCTTGCCGCTCATGGTATCTTTCAGGGATTTTGTCGGATCTGCAGCCCCCGTGATACGCATCGCCTGGTAAACATAGCCGCGCCCGGACAGAGGATCGCGGATTGCGCCGCCAAGACAGGTGGCCGCGCCGCCGAACGGCTCAATCTCCGTCGGATGGTTATGCGTCTCATTCTTAAAGAATACCAGCCACTCCTGCTCTTCCCCGTCAATCGTCACCGGAACGACAATCGAGCAGGCATTGATTTCATCGGAAACCTCCATATCCTCAAGCTTTCCGTCCGCTTTCAGCTTCTTCATCCCCATCAGGGCAATATCCATCAAAGACACAAACTTGTCCGGGCGATCCTGATACAACTCGCCTCGATCCTTTAAATACCGCTCATAGCTTGCCATAATCGGCTCATGACAGTACCCGTCCTCGATCGTAATGTCCTTTAATTCCGTCAAAAACGTCGTATGGCGGCAGTGATCCGACCAATACGTGTCCAAGACCCTGATTTCCGTCATCGACGGATCTCTTTTTTCTTCATTTTTAAAATAATTCCGGATATGCAGGAAATCCTGAAAGGTCATGGCAAGCCCCAGGGAATCATACAGGGCTTTGAACTGATCCTCCGGCATTTCCCGGAAACCGTCAAAAATCTTCACATCCTCCGGCTCGTCAAACTGCTGCACCAGCGTTTCCGGCTTTATTTCGTCTGTCTCGCGGGAATCCACCGGATTGATACAGTATTCCTTAATCCTTGCCAGCTCTTCTTCCGTCACCGTACCAGTCAGGGCATAGGTAACAGCGGAACGGATCACCGGTTCTTCCGTTTCATTTAACAGCTGCACGCACTGCACGGCGGAATCGGCGCGCTGGTCAAACTGCCCCGGCAGATACTCCACGGAAAATACGGCATTTCCTGCATCCTCCGGAAGGCTTTCCTCATACAGCAAATCCACCGGCGGCTCAGAAAATACGATATTCAAAGCCTTATGGTACGTTTCCTCACTGATATTCTCCATATCATAACGGATGAAAACCCGCACCTTTTCCACAGAGCCGATCCCAAGATAGCTCTTAATTTCCCCCTGCAGTTCCTTTGCTTTCACGGCATAAGGAGGTTTTTTCTCAACATAAATCCGTTTTACACTGCTCATATTATTAATCCTTTCCCGGCTGCTTTACCGATTGCATCTAAACCATATTTTAACATATCATTTAACCGGCCGCAAGTTTTTAATATCCAACTTTTTCCCCGTCTTTTGTCATATAGCCGCTGATACGCCCTGCTTTATAGTCGGCTTTCTTTCTGGAATCCGGCACCTCCGGATCGGTCGGATCGTAGGAAACGCCGGAGGTCTTAATCGTCTTCGGCTTGCCCAAAGGCCCCGGCTTGGAAGAATCCCCCTTCACGATTTTCACCTTAGTCCCTGTCGGCGCATAGTCATAGATCCACTTCGCGTCCGCTACCGTCATACGGATACAGCCTGCGGAAGCCGGGGAGCCCAGCTTATTATACGTATACGAGCTTAAGGAATAATGGGACTGGCTTCCTACCGCAATGGCATGGAAATAGACATTGCCCACGATATGGGTACACCATCTTGCGTAAACCGTGCTTCCATTCGGCTCATACATCGGCTTTAAGGTATATTTTACCGCTGTGCCATTGGTGCAGATCGAATAGTCTCCAAGCGGCGTAAAAGAACTGTTAAGGCTAAGACCGCCGGAACCTGACGAAGACCAGGTGTCGCGTCCCACGGACACGGCGCAGGATTTTACCGGGATATCGTACTTCTTCGTTTCCTCATTATACAGATAAATTGTCACCGTGCAGGCGGCGCGGTTTAATTCAATATACAGCTTGTTTCCCTGCGCCGCATTGCTTGGCTCAATTCCCAGGACATCGGTTAAATCCGTCTGCTTTACATTATTGACATAATAAAATTTATATGTTTCCCCATTGTATTTTTCATAATACCAGCCGTTCTTTCCCATATCCCCTTTTTTTAACTGGTAAGATTTCTGATCTAAAAGAATGGTTTCCTTCCACGCCGTAACCGCATAAGCCTTGACAAAATATTCCCCTGTCTCATCATGCTTTGTGGAAAATACAAATTTATTTTTCCCATTAACGGCTTTTACAGAATAGGTATGTAATTTCTTTTTACTGCCGTCCTCTACGCTGTAAAGCTCGAACTGCACTTTTCTGATATTTCCGGGAACGTAAGCTTTCCGAATCTTAAAAACACAGCGGGCGTTTCCTTTTTTCGTTATGGAAAATTCCCCGCTTTTCATCTGCTCGTCCGCGGAAGCCTCCGCGCCCAAAGTCTGATCATTTCCATTGAGATCTGTCAAAACAGCTTTGACGGTATATTGATCCAGGCGATAGCCCAGCTTCTTTAATTTCACTTCCGCATAATAATGCCCGTTCTTTTTTTCCCTGCCTGCAACGGACGCCGCCAGCTTATCGGAGCTGTTGTAAATCTGAAATGTCACTTTTTTTACCCCATAGACATTTTCCAGCCCTTTTAAATCCAGCGCAAAAGCTTTCTTTTTCTCCAGAGCCTTCGATTTTCTGGAGCGAAAGCTCTCCTGCTTCGGCATGACCTCATATTCCGTTTCCGCCAAAGTAACGGCATCTTCCTCTCCGTTCTGCAGTACAGCCTTTGCCTTCCAGGTCCCGTAGGCCTGCCCTGCCAGGGAAACATCCACCGGACAGGTAACGCTCCCGCCGGAAACCAGCCTCTGCTCCCCAATCACAGCCGCCTCCGCCTGTTTGCTGTCAGAAGGCCACGCCAGGATAGTCATCAGGCTTCCGCCGCTGGCAAGGACGCTTTCCGAAACCCCGTCTATTTTCACGGTACGCTCCGCCCTGCTTTTGCTTCCCTTGACCGTCATTTCCACAGAGCTTTTAGAATCAGAAATGGAAAAATCACAGTTTCCTGCGGAAACAAATTCCCCCTTGATTACCAGAATGACACTGTAATCCGCATATACATTTCCCAGCTCTTCCAACGTAAAAATTCCCTCATAGCTTCCCGCCAGGATTTCTTCCTCCGTAAGAGCCTGTTCTCTTTCCATCGCCAGCTCTCCGGTATCCGTATTATACACCTGCAGCGTAAACGCCTCCGTCTGCCCGTCTAACAAAACGCTGTAAGTACACTGCCCGGCCATCCGATCGACAGATACTATCGACGCTTCCGCCGCCTCCGCCGCCTCTGATGGAAATCCCAATGCCATAAACATCATTGCCGCCATGAAAAAAAGGCAATAAAACAACTGTTTTCTGTTCCTCATGAAAACTACCTCCGTTGCTAAAAAATTCGTAACAGTTTAGCCAAATCGAGCTGATGCTGAACGGTTACTATTATACAGAGTTACCGCAAAATTTCAATATAAATTTCCGGCAGCACCGCCCGCAGTTTATGCTTCCCTTCTTTTAAAGATCACCAGAAAGCTCTCCTCCGCTTTGGATATTTCCAATACCTTCATCAGCAGGAATCCGTTTTCCTTTGCATATTTCCTGGCGAAAGGAAGGTTGCGCGTATACAGAATCAAAGTGCCGGCCTCCGTCAGATGCAGCGGTATTTTTTTAAAGAAACGCCGGTACAGGCTTTCTATTTCCTGTTCTTTTCGTTTTCCCCTTACCGCAGGCATGTCCGTAAATACCTCGTCAAACAAATATTCATGCTGAAATTCAAAGAAATCCCGGTTAATATAATGGATAATCTGGTTCGCCGCCGCGGTATTTTCCCTTGCGCCCTCGATCGCTTTCCCATAAAGATCCACACCGTACATGGTGTTGGTCTTTTTTCTGTAATAGCGTTCGATTAACATTGCCCCTGTGCCGCAGAAAGGATCGAGAACCCTTGCATCGTCAATCAGATACGGCTCTGCAAGGGCGGCAAGCAATGCCGCATTCACCGGGCGGATGCTGTCCGCCGTGCTGTTTTTCCGGTAAGAAAACCTCTCGTCCCCTGCCGTATACAGCTTAACCATCAGATGAAGGAAACCGCTTTTATCCTCGATAATGCGCAGCTCTGCCTCATAGTTTCCGGCGGAATTGACAAGCTGACGTTTGGAGCACCGCTCGATTTCCGCGGCAAGCCGTTTCACCACTGTCCCCTTTTTGGAAGGCTCCAAGCTTCCTTTCCATTCCATACGGAAATAAAACGGCGCTTTTCCTTTATGGCGTTTCTCTAAGAAAGTCAACAGCCCTGCGTCCACTATGGCGTCCGCCGCTTCTTTTTCCTTTCCGCTGATGGTTCCTGCCGTCACGCCGGGAATCTTATTTGCCGACAGAATTCCTTTTTTCTCATCTCTGGAAAACGGAAGCAGAAACAGAGCCTCCGTATAAGTCCTTACCGACAGCGTTTTTTCAATCTCCCCGGTCTTTACCAGAACGCCTGCATTGATAACCTTACCATCCGCAATTCCCCGTCTTTCCAGCTCCTGCTTTGTCACCAGGGCATGGTTCCGGTTTGTCAGCAGCAGGATATCCGACTCCAGACGGTACCCCCGGAACTCATGCTTTTTTCTTCCCTCTGTCATCAGCAGCATTTCCGAAAGCAGATGATGTTCCTCGTCCAGATGTTTTTTGGAGGACTGGTTTTCCCCGGTAAACTCTATCTGTTCCAGCGCTTCCTTCCGCTTTTTCAGTGCGTCCATATAATCCCGGAAATCATACTCCATCATTGCCCGGAGGTACGCGCTTCTTGCAAACAGCGTTTCCTCCTTCTCATATGCGGAAAAAAGCGCCGGAAGATATTCCTTTTTTCCAAGTGTGCCAAGCAAAAGCGCCGTATTTTTCCGCACCTTTGCATCCGGATAAGAAAGCGCTGACAAAAGCGCCTGCTGCTTTTCTTCGTCCAGATAATACAAAAGCGCCTGCGTTCCCTCGCCGCATTCTTTTTTTAAATCCGCCAAAGCCTTCCGCACCTTCGGAATCTCTGCCTCTTTTTCCTGAAGAAGCCGATACAGTTCATCTAATCTTTCCCTTACCATGGTTTCCTTCCCTAACTGCGTTTTTCCAAAATCTTCCGTTTAATCATTTCTACCAGCTTATGCCGGAATGCCCGTTCATAAACGTCCCCTTCATAATAGACATATTTATTATAATCAAAACGGCTTTTTAAAATCTGCTGTTCCGTAAAGAAATTGGACGGCCCCAGCCCGCTTGCACAGTCATAAATGCTGACGGAGCCAAAGCTTTCCTCCGGCTCTTTCCCAACCGCCTTCCCAAATTTCTCGGAATATTCCCGGTCAAGCAGATACACATGGGCATATAACCCAATGATATGCGCCAGCTTCCCTGCATGGAGGATGCCAAAAAAATCCCCTTTCTTCCTGCGGAGCTGCCTCTTCCCTGCGCCGTTTTCTTCCCCGCCCTCGGAAGCCGCAAGGACGACGACAGGAAGCCTCCTCTGCCCTGAAATAATCAGATGCAGCAGCTTTTCATAGGTTTCCTCATTCTCGACAAGGATCGGGGATGTCCTTAAAGGTTCCACATCCTCTAACCCTATCCTCGCGGAAAGCTCGTTTAAAAACAGCGGCTTGCTGAATACCGCTGCCGCCGACATATTCTGCGGATGGCGGCAGATACTGTGTATCCAGAGGGTCAGATAATCATCGCTCAGCCTTACCCTCTGGATAAGCACCTGCATCTGCCATAAGGTGCCGGGATGCTCCATATCCAGATGGTACATCTCCATCTCATAATACAACAGCCGCTTATGGTAGCCCGTAGCTAACTGATATCCTAAAGTCTGCCGTTTGTAATTTTCCGGCTCCCCTGAAATATCGTCAAAAATATCCGACAGCTTCTCCTTTGCCCATCCCTGCACAATTCCCGCCGCCGCGGCAAGCTCGTTTTCCAGTGGAACCCCTTCTTTGTGCCGGAGCGTGACGTCAAAATAAAAAACATCCGAAGACTCCAGCCTTCTTAAATGCTGCGGTTTAAATGCCTTCGCCTTCGCAGCATAGTCCTGCATTTCACAGATTTCCGCAATGACCTCATTATGGACATATTTTTCATTTAAAATGCGGACAATCAAATCATACGTAATCTCCCCGTGCTCCGTCCCCAGCAGGCTTTTGATGAGCTGGCTTCTCGTGCATCGGTAAATCTGTTCCGCCGCCTCCGGCTCCTGATCAAAAAACTCCTTCAGTTCCCCGGAAAGATGCTGATCGGACATGCGCAGGCGGAACTTGCTCTTTAACATCATTTCCCAGTTTTTTTCTTTGTAATGGTATTCTGAAAGCTGGTCAAACAGCCCGATCATGGACCAGTCGCAAAGCTCTAAATTCGCGACAATGCAGTTTAAAATCCGGGAAAGCTCCGGGCTTCCTTTCCAGAAAGTATCGTCCGCAAAATGAGTTTTATAGCGCATATCATGTTCTATCTCATGCCAGCCCTCAAAAAACATTGTACGGAACTGTACCTCAAACACCGGCTCTATGGGAAGGATTCCCTCCGGAATCCGGTAATTTGCCATAAATTCCTCCGGTATGCAGAAAACGCCGTTAATCTTGGACGCCGCAAACTGATCCTCTTTATTCTCTGTCTTCTCCCAGCCTCCGATCATTAAAAAGGTATTCTGCATAATTTTCTGCCCGATGGAAAGATCATCGCCATAATACAGCACAATCCTTAAACCAATCAGATCCTGAATACATTTTTCTCCGCTGGCAAGCCCGTAACCGCCCCGATTTAACTTCTCCTGCAGTGATTTTGCCGTTTTTACACGGTAAAAAATCCGGTAATAGATCCCGCTGTTATGGATAATATCCACTATCGCTTCCTGAAGCTTTATCGCAATTTCATTGAGCTTTCCAAAATCCAGCATATTATTAATTTCCTGCTCTGTTATCCACTCCAACAAGCGAAACCCTCCTTACAGAGCTGTTTATTCCAGACAGCTCCTATATTCTGCAATCAAATCTCTGAATAAATCCAGGGCGCTCTGCACCGGATCTTTTTTCGTCATATCCACTCCCGCGCCGCGTAAAAGATCGATAGGATCCTGACTGCTTCCGCCGCGCAGAAATTCCAGGTAATCCTTAACCGCCGGCTCTCCTTCTTTCAAAATCCGGCGTGACAGCGCAATCGCTGCCGCATATCCCGTCGCATACTGATAGACATAATAGGTAGAATTATAAAAATGCGGAATCCTTGCCCATTCAATTTCAATCTCTTTATCCACAGCGACATGATTGCCGAAATATTTCTTATTTAATTCCAGATAAAACCTGCAGAGCTCCTCTGCTGCCACTCCGCTCCCGTACTCCTGAAGCCTGTGCGCCTCCAGCTCAAACTCTGCAAACATCGTCTGCCGGTAAAGCGTGGTACGGAACTGTTCCATAAAATAATTAAGAAGGTACGCCTTTTCCTTCTTATCCTCCGTATGCGCCAGGAAATATTCCATCAAAAGCGCTTCATTGCATGTGGAAGCCACTTCAGCGACAAAAATCTGATATCCTGCATATGGGTACGGCTGCGCGCTGTCAGAAAAATAAGAATGCATGGCATGGCCCATTTCATGCGCCAGGGTAAAGACATCGTTTAACTGATCCTCATAATTTAACAGCACATAAGGATGGGTGCCATACGCGCCCCAGGAATAAGCCCCGCTCCGCTTCCCTTCATTTTCATAGACGTCGATCCATCCGCCCTCAAGCCCTTCCGCCAAAACCTTTCCATAGGCCTCTCCTAACGGAACCAGCGCTTTCTTCACGATTTCCTTCGCTTCCTCAAACCCGATCGTCTTCCTGAATTCCTGGTTTAACGGCGCATAAACATCGTATAAATGAAGCTCATCGACCCCCAGCACTTCTTTTTTCAAATCCATGTACTGATGGAGATAAGAAAGGTTGTCATTCACCGTCTCTATCAGGGCATGGTAAACCTCCTCCGGGATATTCCTGATAAACATCGCCTCTGACAGTGCGGTCGGGTACTTCCGTATATTCGCATAGCAGATATCCTTTTTCAGCTTCCCGATATAGCAGGCGCCCAGCGTGTTCTTAAATTTTAAATACGTATTATGCAGTCCATAAAAAGCTTCCCTGCGCACCCTGCGGTCATGGCTCCGCAGCAGCGTGCCGTAACGGGCATGGGAAATGACGGTTTCCTCCCCATTTTCATCCAGAATCGTTGGAAAAACAACATCCGCATTGTCAAACATAGAAAAAATATTCGACGGTATTTCCGAAAGCTCCGTCATATTCGCAAGGACCTGCTCCTCGTCCTTTGACAGGGTATGCTCCTTCTGCCGGATAATCAGATCAAACCATCTTTTATAGACTGCCACCACAGGATTTTCCTTTTCAAAAGCAGCCAGCGTCTCTTCCGGGATTTCCAAAATTTCCGGTTCCACAAAAGAAACCGCGCAATAATTCAACGCCATCATGCCGGAGGAGATATTGGCAATCTTCTGTGACTCCTCCGCCGTGGTATCCTCATGGTACTTCTGATTCGCATAGACATAAACGGCTTCTACCATTTTCTCCACATATTCCTTTTTCTGTAAAAACTCCGCAAGAACCTCCGCCGATTCTGACAACCTTCCCTCATAAGTCTCCAGCTCTGCCAAAAGCTCCTTGATCCTCTCAACATCCTGATTCCATTCATCGATTCCCGGATAAATATCCTCCAGCCTCCACTGGTATTTTTTCTCCATCTCGGAGCGTTTTTTCAATTTTTTTTCTGCCATAATCCTAAATCCGCCTTTCTTTTAAATATATGATAGAGGCCATTCTATCATACTGAAATTTTTATCATAAAGTTATCTCCGCCGGAATACAATACTGAAAGAAATAACATTCCTTTTCCCTTTCCTTATTCTCAGTCAAACAGGAGCTTACCATGAAAATCATTGTTAATTACCGCCGCCTTATTCTGTCTGCCCTTCTTTTTACCTATCTTCTTTTTTTATTTTTCTTTTCCGAAATCTGTATCGAAGGGGCAAAAGACGGGCTTCTTCTCTGGTTTGAGCAAATCCTTCCTTCCCTTCTGCCCTTTTTAATCCTGTCCGGGCTCTGCGTGCGGTTCCATTTAACAGAAACCATCGGGAAAATATTCTATCCTATCCTCCGAATCCTCCCTGTTTCCAAACAGGGCTGCTATCCTGTCGTCCTCGGGCTGTTATCCGGCTATCCCGCCGGGGCAAAAACCTGCGCCGACATGTACCGGGAAGGGAAACTGTCCCAACGGGAAGCTTCCTTCCTTCTATGTCTCTGTAATAATGCAAGCCCAATGTTTTTAATGGGCTTTGTCTCCGTCAACTGTCTCGGGCTGCCGGAATACCGCTATGCCATTTTTTCCATCATCGTGCTCAGCGGGATCTTTTCCGCCCTGATCCTCTATCCTGTTTTTTTCCGGAAGATGCCGTCTGCTGTCCTTTCCGATCAGATGCCTGCCGGAAAAAAAGATACCCTGACCGTCATGCAGAAGCTCGACGAAACCATTCTCTCCAGCTTCGAGGTCATGGTCAAGGTCGGCGGCTACATTATCCTGTTTTCCATCCCCGCAAAATTACTCTCCCATTGGTTCTCCCTGCTTCCTTACCGCTCTTTCCGTTCTTCCACGCTGCTTTCCACGGCAATTCTCGGCAGCATGGAAATTTCCGTAGGGGCCGCGGCAAGCGGGAACGCCATGCTTCCCTTCCTTACAAAAATAGCCCTGACGCTCTCTGTCTGCGCATTTGGCGGCCTGTCTGCACTTGCCCAGACCAAAAGCGTCATCGGATCATCAGGACTTTCTCTTAAATATTATGTAATTTCCAAACTGCTCCAGGCAGTCCTCGCCGGGATGATAGGATATGGATTCTTTTTCTTTTTTTAATTTTCATATTCATCCTCATAATCTTCCTCTCCATACTCTTCCCCGGCAGTTTCCTCTTTTTCCGGAAGCTGCGGCGCCTCGTCATACTCAACCGGCTCCTCTAATCCCTGCAGCGCTGTATCGACCTCTGTGAGCTTTCTTTCAACACCCTCCATAAACGGGCGGAAAGCCTCGTCCATAAGCTGATAAGAAGAAGAAAGAAGCTGCTGCAAGTTCTGCATCATCGTCTGCGTATACTCAAAAGCGCCCTCCTTAATGAGATCTGCTTCCTGATTAGCAGACATCAAAAGCTCGTCGCCCTGTTTTCTGGCATTTTTCACCATGCTGTCAGCCTTTGCATAAGCGCCTTCCACAATCTCATGCTCATTGATAAGCTTTGCCTGCTCATCCTTTGCCTTTTTCTCAATATCATTCGCCTTGAGCTGCGCTTCCCCGATAATGCTTCCATACTGGGTCGTCATCTCCCTGTACTTTTTCAGCTCCTCCGGAAGCATTTCGCGCATATCATGCAGAATCTCAAACGCTACTTCCCTGTCAATCAGTACCTTCGACTTTGAAAATGTCGATGGCCGGGCAGACTCGATTAAATAATAAAGCTCGTCCATTTTCTGCTCTAATCTGCTGTTTGCCCTTGCCTTGCTTTGCTCTGCCATATTATTTCCCCCACTTCTTCCGTATTTTTTCCTCAACATAAGGAGCCACAAATTGATCCAATGCCCCATGATATGACGCAATCTCTTTTACAATACTGGAGCTTAAAAAAGAATAATCCAGGCTTGTCGATAAAAAAATCGTGTCAATTTCCGGACAGATTGTCCGGTTGGTCTGGGCAAGCTGCAGTTCATATTCAAAATCGGCAATGGCCCGCAGCCCTCTTACAATAATGCCCGCATTCCTCTCCCTCGCAAAATCCACTAAAAGCCCGCCAAAAGATTCCACCGATACATTCGGCAGCTCTTTGGTCACTTCTCTGATCATGTCTATTCTCTCTTCTACGGTAAATAACGGCCGTTTGCTGCTGTTGTTCAAAACCCCGATAATCAGATGATCGGTCATTTTCGCAGCCCGGCAGATAATATCCTGGTGTCCCAGTGTCACCGGGTCAAAGCTTCCCGGATAAATCGCTGTATTCATTTGCCCATACTCCGTTTTCTCACAAAAACATGCTGGTTTGTCTTATATCGCTTCTGTTTTTCCAGGAAGAATCCCAGCCCTTCCAAATAAGAAAAATCCGTATCTAACGATGCCTCCGTAACAATGAGGGTATCTTCCCCTGCCAGGACAGACCCGCTTAAAAACTCAAATACCTGCCGTTCCAGCCCCTTATGGTAAGGCGGATCCATAAAAATAATCTGAAAAGGCTCTTTTTTCATTTCCAGGCTCCGAAGCGCATGAAAACAGTCCTGCCCCATCACCCTTGCCTTTTCCTCTAATTTTGTGAACCGCAGGTTCTCCTCAATGCAGGCTAAGGCACTTCTGTTCTTTTCCACAAATACGACATACTCCGCCCCTCTGCTGAGCGCTTCAATGCCGATCGCCCCGCTGCCGCTGAACAAATCCAAAAACCTTGCTCCCGGCACCTCCGTCTGCAGCACATTAAATAATGTTTCCTTGATACGGTCTGTCGTCGGCCTTGTATCCATGCCCTCCACTGTCTTCAGCGGAAGGCTCCTTGCGGTTCCTGCAATTACTCTCATGCCCTGTCCCTTCCCTCAATTAATTACTTACTATATAACAAACGCTTCCGAAAATCAATAGCCGATTTCCGGTTCATGGTAAGTACGGACAATTTCCTTAATCTTTTTCCGGATATCTCCTGATTCCTGATCGGCCGCTTCCCTTAACTGCTCCAACTGCAGGAAAAACTCTTCCTCATCAAACTGAATCGGCCTCCCGATATGGATCATACTGTTTTCCGTGTCCTGTAAGCCTTCCTCGTCCATCAGAAGCTCCTCATACAATTTTTCTCCCGGCCGCAGCCCGATATATTCAATTTTAATATCCCGGTCCGGCGTATAACCGGAAAGACGGATCAGGTTTTCCGCCAGATCGGCAATCTTCACCGGCTCTCCCATATCCAGCACAAAAATTTCCCCGCCCTTTGCAAGTGCGCCCGCCTCCAGAACAAGGGAAACCGCTTCTGTAATCGTCATAAAATAGCGGATAATATCCGGGTGTGTCAGCGTTACCGGGCCGCCCTTTAAAATCTGCTTTTTAAACAGCGGGATCACGCTGCCGTTGCTTCCAAGCACATTTCCGAACCTGACCGCGACAAATTCTGTCTCCGAACGCTTATTATAAGCCTGAATAATCATCTCGCAGATGCGCTTGCTCGCTCCCATGACATTAGTGGGATTGACCGCCTTATCTGTGGAAATCTGCACAAACCTCTTTACTCCGAACTGATCGGCCGCCTGCACCAGATTGAGCGTGCCAAAAACATTATTTTTAATCGCCTCATTCGGGCTTGTCTCCATCAGCGGGACATGCTTGTGGGCTGCCGCATGGTAAATCAGCTCCGGGCGGTACTCTCTAAAAATGCTTTCCAGGCGGGATTTATTACGGATGGAGGCGATCAGCACGACCAGCTCTAATTCTTTATACTCCATCTTTAATTCCTGCTCGATATCATAAGCGTTATTTTCATAGATATCCAGGATAATCAGCTTTTTCGGCTTATATTTTGCAATCTGCCTGCACAGTTCACTTCCAATCGAGCCGCCTCCTCCTGTTACGAGAACCACTTTATTCGTCACATAATTCATAACCTTGCTGGTATCTAACTTTACCGGTTCCCTTCCCAGGAGATCTTCAATTTCCACATTCCGGAGCCTGCTCACGCTGACCTCTTCATTGATTAACTGGTACATCCCCGGCAGGATTTTCAGACGGCAGTTCGTTTCCTTGCAGTACTCGATAATCTGTTTCTGCTCTTTCCTTGACAGCGTCGGAATTGCAATGATGATATCCGTCACTTTATATTTTTCGGCTGCTGTGACAATGTAATGCCGATCCCCGACGACCTTGACTCCCTGGATATAGTGGTTTATTTTTTCCCGGTTGTCGTCGATTGCGCAGACGACAATGCCATCCAGATAACGGCTGTTATAGATTTCCTTGATAATAATGTTGGCAGCTTCCCCCGCGCCGATTATCATAATCCTGTTCTTGGAATCCTGAACGGAAAAATTTTCAAAGGAACGCAGAAAACGGTAGGCAAACCGGGAGATCCCTATCAATATGATCAAAAAAATCATTTCCAGCGGATAATAGCTCCTCGGCATATGCATATGCAAAAGACGCATCCCGATAAAATGGCATATCGTACCCAGTGTGCATGAATAGATGATATTGGTAAGCTCATCAATGCCTGCATATTTCCACAGGCTGGAATACAAATGGCACAATGCAAAAATCACCAGCATCAGCAATGTCTGCACAGCCGCATATCTCGTGATATGCTCAAGATAAACCACTTTAATGCTTGCGATTGAAAACTCATATCGGAAATACAGCGGCAGATATGCCGCTACATTTACCAATATAATGTCCAGCATCACCAGAAGAAGCTGCCTGCTGAACAACTTTTTATTTTTTATTATTTCCATGTGACTGCCCCGTTATAACTTTGCCATCCCTGATACTGCCTTTTCATAAAGCTCTTCATAATTTCCTCCCTGGAGAGGATATACCGAATATCCT
Source organism: uncultured Lachnospiraceae bacterium (assembly GCA_947629585.1). Taxonomy (GTDB): domain Bacteria; phylum Bacillota; class Clostridia; order Lachnospirales; family Lachnospiraceae; genus MGBC100174. The sequence goes on from CANREH010000042.1 coordinate 24,638, forward strand.
ACAGAGATCTCCGCATCATCGGCATAAAATTCTTCCCTTAACAGCCGCTTGAGCCTGTCCAGCTTATTTTCAATCTGTTCCCTTGACTGTATCCTTGCCATAAACAATATCAGCTGGTTGTCGCCGGAACGCCCGATAATGTCCGTCTCCCGGATACAGGAATGAATGCTCTCAGCCGCCCTCTGCAAAAACAGTTCCTGATCCTCCTGCGAGGCCGCACCGTCATGGAAATGGATATCCATCAAAATCATGACATGCTTTTCCCGTTTTTCCGCAGCCTCCATCCTGTGGACAATGCTGTCCCTGACTTCCAGATAGGAATAGATTCCCCGGTAATCCTTCTTCTCATTGTTTTCCTTCTGCCTGGCATCCTCATTAAACAGCCTTCCCATGATGACGTCAGCCCTGCCCTCCTGATTGGAGGAAACCGTACAGCCATAGAGATAACATGGTTCGTATTCCTGCATTTTATTCAAAATCCGGATCTGGATCTGCTTGTCCTGGAACTTCTGCCTTAGAAGGCTTACCAGAAATTCCTCACAGAGCCTTAAATCCTCCGGATGGACGACGTTCTCTATAATATGGAACTTTTTAAAATGCTTATAAACCCTTTCAATCCCAAACCGCTCCGCCATGCTTTTTGAAAAATACATGGTATCCTGCCCTGCGTCATATTCAAATAAATTTTCCCCGGAAAACTCCATCACCTTCTGATAACGGCGTTCTGTCATCATATACTGCTCTGACAGCTGCTTTTCCAGGATGGTATTCTTCCGCATACGCCAGATTGTCAGCGCCACAATAATAAGCGCCACAAGGAAAATCACCACAATCACTTCCAGGGTATGGTTGTAGACATATCCCGCCAGGCTGAACTCCACTTCCTGTTCCAAAGAGATCGTATTTACAAAATCCTCTATGGTATCCGTGGAAATCCCCTTCACCGCCTTATTCAAAATGCGGTATAAGGTCATGTCCCCGGAATTTGCCATCGCAAAGCAGAACTTTCCCCCGCTGCCTGAAATAACGGATACGGCAAACTGCTGAAAATCAGCCTTCAGCCGGAGATACTCCACCGCATAGATATTGCCGTAGGTAAAGCTCGCCTCTCCTTCTTTCACCGCCTGAAAGCACTCTTCCAGAGAAGAACACTGCAGAATAGAAGAGCGGTAATAATCCATCAGGCTGAAATTATTATTGTAAGTGGCAAGGACCGTTTTCCCGTCGGACGCTTTCTGATCTCCTCTCCTCACCACCGTCATGACATTATCCATATAAGAAGACGTCAGCATCAGATCGTTGCTGTCCGCCCAGTTGACATTATCCACCACGCCGCTGATAATATCAATCTCCTTATTTTTCACCATATCTAACGTGTCATTTAACGACGCTGTCTTTACATATTCAAAAGAAAGCCCCGTTTTCCTCGCCACTTCCTCTAAAACGCGGATATGGATTCCCTGAATCTTTCCCTCCGCATCCTCATACTGCAGCGGGACGGTATCTTCGGGAACCGCTACCTTTATTGTCCCCAGTTTTTTTATGTAGTCTTTCTCTTCTCTGTTGAGCACCATGCCGGTAATATCGTACTGCGCATAATATTTGTCATAAAAACGCTCATGGTACTCCGGGGAATCCAGTTCCACCTTCTCCAGCCCGTCATTCAGATACTGGAGCAGGGCAGTATTCCCCTTCTTCACCGCCATGTACATATTCCTCATATGAAATCTGGCAAAAATCTGATAATTATTTACATCCCACCGATCAGAAAACACAGCGTCTATTTTTTTTAATTTTAAATTGTCCTTCAAATTTGCAAAAGAACTGTACTGGACCGTAATCGCTTTGATCTGGTTCTCCTTACAGTACTCTTCAAACGCCTTCTTACCCGCCGTGCCATTCCTTACCATGCCTACGACAATCTTGCCGGAAGCTATCTGCTCTGATAAATCGTTGACCCCGTCAGAAGCAATCACCATCTGGCTGGAACCAATGCTTAAATCGGTAAAATCATATTTTTCCTCTAATTTCTTCGTTTTGTTCATAGGGGCAATCAGATCAATCTCCCCGCTGTCAAGCATCCTGCGAAGTTCCGTCGGATTGGCATAAATATACTCATACTTCAAAGGCTCATACTGAGCAATCATCTGCAGAAGCTCAAAGCCGTACCCTTCATATACATTCCTCGAACCCGCATGCAAAAACTCCGAATTGCTGTACCCCACTTTTACCGTAACCTGTTCTTCCGCCGACACCTCCGGCACAGAAAACAGGAAGAACAAAAGCATTCCAACGATCAAAACCCCTTTAAAAAAATTCCTTCTCCTTTGCTTCATGCAATCCCCCGCATTATAAAGATTTTATTACCAATTTATTATAACACGATTCATTTTTTAAAGCAACGGCAGATCTTCCTATTTTTGACACATTTGTAACAATTCCGCGCGCCATTCGCAATCTCGCACTTCGTGCTTCAAAGCCTGCTGCCGCAGGCGGATTGCTC